>DBEZQF010000023.1:0-5828 GCA_048254795.1 Collinsella sp.
CTCGAGCAGCACTGCGAGACCGAGTTTAACCGTCTGCGCATGACGGCGTTTCCTAACGCGTACTTCGAGAAAGATAACGATGCGTCCGAGGGTACCAAGGGCGACTTTATCTTCCGCGAGTGCGACGCGAGCGGCAACGAGGTCATTTCGATTATGTTCGAGATGAAAAACGAGAACGACGAGACTGCGACCAAGCACAAAAACGAGGACTTCTTTAAGAAACTCGATCACGATCGTCGCCAGAAAGGTTGTGAGTACGCGGTGCTCTGCACCCTGCTGGAGCCCGAGAGCGAGCTCTATAACGCAGGGATAGTCGACGTGAGCTATCGCTACGAGAAGATGTACGTGATCCGTCCGCAGTTTTTCATTCCCATGATTACGCTGCTGCGCAACGCCGCCATGGGTTCGCTGCGCTATAAGCAGGAGCTAGCGGAGTACAAGCAGCAGAATATCGACGTCACGAACTTCGAAGCCAAGATGGAAAAGTTCAAGAATGATTTCGGTCGCAACTACGAGATCGCGAGCCGCAAGTTCCAAACGGCGATCGATGAGATCGACAAGACGATTAGCCACCTGCAGAAAACCAAGGAGGCGTTGCTGTCCTCCGAGAACAATCTGCGCCTAGCCAACAAGAAGGCGGACGATCTTACCATTCGCAAGCTCACGTGGGGCAACAAGACCATGAAGGCGGCGTTTGACGAGGCACGCGGGGCCGCGCCAGAGGCAAACGATGAGCCAGCCGAGGCGGATTCGTATGAGGTCGAGGATGCCGAGTAAGGCATAGCGTATAGTGCAAAAGCGGGGCCGCTGGCGATGTTACCAGCGGCCCCGCTTCGTTTTGTTCCAGTATGTGCGGCTAGTCCTCGAGCAGGTCCTCGATAAAGCCGACGCGGTAGTTTTTGAAGATGACCTCGCCGCCGTCCTGCGTGGCGTCCAGATCGACATCGCCCATGATGCCAAAGTCGTGGTCGCCGTCCTCGTCGGCAAAGATCTGGTGCACGTGCCATACGTGCGTGGTTTTCTCGTCGGACTCATCGATGGAAAACATCGCGGCGCTGCGGGCATCTCCGTCGGTGAGGATCTCCTCATGCTGCTCGTGGTAAGCGTCGAGCGCTTTTTGCCAGCGGATCTCGCTCATGCCCCAGTCGTCGTCGAGCTCGCCCAGGTCGCGAACGTGCTCGCGGGCGGCAAGGGTCACGCGGCGGAAGAGCGCGTTGCGCACCAGCAGCGTGCAGCCGCGACGGTCCGCAACGACCTCGTCGATGCCCTGCGGCGGCGCGGCGTCGAGGGCAGCCGGGTTGCCGGCGTTTTCCCACTCGTCCACCAGGCTCGAGTCCACCGAGCGCACCACAAAGCCCAGCCACGAGATAATGTCGCGCAGGCGCTCGTCGCGCTTCTCGATGGGCACGGTGCGGTCGAGCGAACGGTAGGCCTCTGCCAGGTAGCGCAGTAAAATACCCTCGGAGCGGGCGATGCCGAGCTTTTGAATGTAGCCCTTAAAATCGCTCGCGCTTTCCAGCATATCGCGCAGGACGCTCTTGGGAGAGAGCTGATAGTCGTTTGCCCAGGGTACTTCCTGGCAGTACTTGTCAAAAGCGGCGTCGAGCAAATCCTCGAGCGGCTTTTCGTACGTGACGTCTTGAATGCGCTCCAGACGCTCCTCATACTCGATGCCGTCGGCCTTCATCTCGGCCATAGCGCGATCGCGTGCGGCGCGCTCCTGCGCACGCAGCACTTGCTTGGGATCTTCGAGCGTTGCCTCGACCATTGAGATCAGGTCCATGGTATAGGTCTCGCTCTCGGGATCGAGCAGCTCCAATGCGGCAAGCAAGAACGGCGAGAGCGGCTGATCGAGCGCGAAGTCCTCGGGCAGATCGACCGTCAGCGCATAGTCGATGTCTGGTGCGGCGTCAGTCGGGGCGTCGGGTGCGGGCGGCACCTCGGTGCGAACGACGACGCCGGAATCGATGAGCGTGGCGAAGATTTCGTCGGCGCGAACCTCGAGCTTGGCCTTTTCCTCGGGAGTCTGCAGACTCGTCTCGATGAGGTCGTGTACGCGGGCGCGGGCATCGCCGCCCTGCTCGACCACGCTAATCACCATGGAGTGCGTGATGCGCAGGCGTGGCTTGAGCGTTTCGGGCTGCGTTTCGATCAGGCGCTCAAAGGTCTGCTTGTTCCAGGTGACAAAGCCCTCGGGGGCCTTCTTCTTTTTAATCTTGCGGAGCTTTTTGGGATCGTCGCCCGCCTTGGCCATAAGCTTGGCATTCTCGATCTCGTGCTCGGGTGCCTCGGCGATCACCATGCCCTCGGTATCGAAGCCCGAGCGGCCGGCGCGACCGGCAATCTGATGGAACTCGCGGGCGCGCAGACGACGCATCTTGTAGCCATCGAACTTAGTGAGCGCGGTGAGGACCACGGTGTGGATGGGCACGTTGATGCCGACGCCGAGTGTATCGGTGCCGCAGATGACGGGCAGTAGGCCCTGCTGCGCCAGGCGCTCGACCAATAGGCGATAGCGCGGCAACATGCCAGCATGGTGCACGCCGACGCCGCATCCAAGCAGACGTTTGAGAATCTTGCCGAAGGCCGTCGAGAAGCTCGTGCCCTTGGCCGCCTCCTTGATGGCCTCGCGTTGCTCCTTGCTGGCGATGCCAAAATTGGCGAGCGACTGTGCCGTTGAAAGTGCGGCATCCTGGCTAAAGTGCACGATATAGAGCGGGGCCTCGCCACGGCGCATGGCCAGCTCGACCGTGCCCTCGAGGGAGGTCGTCACATAGTCGTAGCTCAGCGGAACAGGACGCGGGGCATCGACAACCAAGTCGCAAGCAGCGCCGGTGTGCTCCTCGAGCGAGGCGGCGATGGCGGTGACATCGCCGAGCGTGGCGCTCATGAGCATGAATTGCGTGTGGGGCAGGGTGAGCAACGGCACCTGCCAGGCCCAACCGCGATCGGGGTCGGCAAAGTAGTGGAACTCATCCATGGCCACACAGCCCACATCGGCGTCCTCACCCTCGCGCAGCGCATCGTTGGCAAGGATTTCGGCCGTGCAGCAGATGACGGGCGCCTTGGTGTTGATATGCGTATCACCGGTGATCATACCGACGTTGTCGCGGCCGAGCACCTGTACCAGATCGAAGAACTTTTCGCTGACCAGGGCCTTGATGGGGGCCGTGTAATAGCAGCGCTTGCCCTGAGCCATGCCCATAAAGAGCATGCCCAGCGCGACGAGCGATTTACCCGATCCGGTCGGTGTGCCCAAAATGACGTGATCGCCGGCAGCCAGGTCCATGAGGGCCTCTTCTTGGTGGTCCCACAGCTCAATGCCGCGGTCGCTCGTCCATTCAAAGAAGCGTTCGAAGGCCTGATCGGGCGTGAGCCATGGTTCGGGCTCACTGCCGTCCTCGGGCTCCCACCAGGTGGGGGAGAGCGCGCCGAGCGAGCCGAACTCGGCTTCGGTTCCCGTGCCGCCCGAGAATGAGCTGGCAGCGCCGGCGACGGAGACGGTGCTGGCGGCGGTATCTGTCGTGGTTTGTGCCATGTGGTTGCTTTCTCTCGCGATTATCCGCCAACTATTATGGCGTAGCGGCGGCGCGGGGTGCCAGCGCGCGAGAAAATGCAGGAAATGGGCGTTCTGCCCAGCCGCTTGGTGCAGTTGCCGGCTAAGTGAGTAGACTTTTTGCAATATCGCGAGCACATGACTTTTGCGTAAGGGATTTACCTGCGGTTTTAGTTTTCGTTATGCGGGTTGTGCTTGGCTATTGCAAAAAAGTCTACTCACTTAGGTTTGAGGGTCGTTCGTTGGCGCCTATTCGCGCTTGTTTGCCGACGCCACGACCATAAGAAGCCCCTAGGACTCTTGCGGCAGGCGCTTCTTGCCTTTGCGGGCACGGTTTTTAAAGTTCTCGACGGCCTCTTCCATGCCGAGAGGCACGTAGGTGAGCTCATCGAGGTTTTCGGGCAGGTAACAGGCAAGGCTTTGCTCCTGCTCTCGGCCTGCTGCGAGTTGCTCTTCGGTAGGCTTCTCGCCGGGTGTGGCGCAGATGCCATAGACGGCGGCACCCATCTCGCGCGTGCGGCATTCATATTCGGTCTCGGGATGCTCGGGATGGTCGCGGCGGACGTCGTCACTTACCCAAAGCGTGTCGTAGCCTGCCGCGGCAAACTGCCCCAGGGCGTAATCGCGCAACGGCTTGCTGTCGGTGCGCAGCGTGACGGTGGCGCCGGCTGAAAAGAGCGGGCGGTAGAGCATCAGATGGTCGACATGGACGAGTCGTTTTTTGGCGTACTTGGCCTTGGGCTGCGGCGTGGGAAAGTTAATGGTAATGGCATCGAGCTCGCCTGCGGCAAACAGCTGCGGCAGCGATGCGGCGCCTCGGGGCAGGACGAGTACGTTTGATAGCTCCTGCTCGCAGATTTTCTGCGCGGCATAGGCGATGCAGATGGGCTCCTGGTCCATACCGATAAAGAGGGTGTTTGGCTCGTGGGTCGCGCGCTCTACAAGGTACGTTCCCTTGCCACAACCAAGGTCCAGGTGAAGGTGTTCGAAGGGCTTGCTGCCAACTGGCGCACAGGCCTCGCGCCAATCTCCGGCATAGGCCTCGGGGTTCGTCTCAATTGCATCGGCGTAGCGCTCCAGGCGCTCCTCGAGCACAAAGTTCTTAGGCGTGCGAACGTGGACGGCTCCCATGAGGCTCCTTGGTCATAAGTATGGAACGCATGGCTGCGCGTTCCATCAATGGGTTGAAAAAGGGGCGGGCATAGTTTGCCCGAAAGACGCGGTGCGGCTCGACGGCGAGTCGTCGGTGCCTACAGGCGCTTGAGAATCACATAGCGGTTGAGATCGCCGCTGCGACCGTCAGCATGGAAGCGCTCAAGCTCGCGCACGGGGACCTCGCCGCTCTTGTAGAACGTACGGACGCCGCGCACCAGGTCGGTGATCTGCTGATCGTCAAAGTGATGGCAATAACGGTAGGCGTGACGGTCGTTTTGCCAGCCAATAAGGTGGTCGCCGGCTTCAAACTGCGCGGAATCGTAACCCTCAAACGGCGGGGTGAGCTCGGCGCGGGCTTCGGCGCGAACGGCCTTGCGCGCCATGCGCTCGTCGTTCATAAACTCCCAAAAACTGATAGCGATGATGCCGCCCGGGCGCGTCTGGCGCACCAGGGCGTCGAGCACGCGTACACGATACTCGCATGACGGCACGTGGTGCATAAAGCCAAAGCAGACCGAGATGTCGGCGAGCGGTGCGTCGAAAAGGACATCGGGCGTCTCGGCGGGGTTGAGCTTCATGAGGGCATCGAGCGCGTCGAGTTCCTGGAAGTGCAGGTTGGGAATGCGCAGGGCGTGGCCATGTGCATCGATAGCCAAATCTTGACACGAGTCGACACCATAGAACTCAAACGGGCAGCTGGCGTCTGCCGACGGGTTTGCGCCGTCGACGCCCTTGGCGGCAAGTGCGCCGCCGGCGGCAAAGTTCTCGAATCGCATGTTGCCGCAGGCGAGATCGAAGACGCGGACGGGATGCTCGATTGTGGCGACGTCGAGCTGTTCGAGCGCGATATCCATGGTACGTACCCAGCCGGGCCACGGGGCCTGGCGCGTATCGGAGAAGGAGGCGGAGTGCTCGCGATAGAACGTATTGTTGAGCTGGATGAGCGATGAGGCGAAATCGCGGTTCACGGCGCGGGACTCCCTCCGTTGGCGGTGCGGAATAAACAGTACGACCATACTACCGTTAACGCCGCAACGGGGACAACCGAGCCGTGGGTCATTGCTTTGTTTGGACACATTTCCGCAGCTCATATGTGCCCGCAACCGCCGGTTGTCAA
>DBEZQF010000024.1:0-2127 GCA_048254795.1 Collinsella sp.
CCAGCTCAAGAAGTACGTGACCGAGGCCGTCAACGAGTACTTCGCACCGATCCGCGAGCGTCGCCAGCGCTACGAGAACGATCTGGACTATGTGAAGGACGTCCTGCACGAGGGCAACCGTCGCGCCAACGAGATCGCCGAGCAGACCCTGGCCGAGGTTCAGGACGCCATGGGCATGGTGTACTAGACCGATCTGCTGGCTTGAGCTTTCGATTGCTTTAGGGCGGGCGCTACGGCGTCCGCCTTTTTTGGAGCCGGACCGCTTCGGCTCCGTCCATCGCATCCCCTCGACAAACAGGAACAGGCCCGCCGGCAGCTAGTTGCCAGCAGGCCTGTTCCCGAAGTACACCGTTGAATCGCACAGAGGGGAGGAATGCGAATCAAACTCAACAGGGCAGGCTTTTTCATCGCCTATTGCCTGCTCCGTTGCTGAAACCAATATAGTTCACCGTGGTTTACTTTCTGATGGCAAAGTACGCCACCACACCTTCTCCATAAGTTAGCTCTGGTAAACCTACAGCGTAAAACCACCACAAAGGGGACAGGCGCCTTTGTGGTGGTTTTCGCCACGGCAGAACCGCTAGAGCCCGGCAGGCCAGCGACAGGCGGCCAAGTCGACGTGCATGTCGTCCTTAAACGCCACACCTTCCCCTAGCAAAAGCTCACGTTGAGCATCGGGACCGTCAAAAGCGAAGCCCTCGCATATGTGCCCGTCGGCAAACACCACGCGGTGACAGGGAATCTCGCCGGGGCGCGGATTACTATGCAGGGCATACCCCACGTACCGCGCACTTCGTGGACGACCGGCAAGCAGCGCCACCTGGCCATACGTGGCGACCATCCCCTCGGGGATCTGCTCGACCACCTCGTACACCCGTTCAAAAAAGCCCTCAGACGCCATTGCTCGCTCCCTTCCACCCGGAAAAGCATAAACCACCACAAAGGTGCCTGTCCCCTTTGTGGTGGTTTATGGCAGGTCGGTTAGTTGGCGGGCTGGAAGAAGGCTACGGCGACGGCGCCGGGGCCTACGTGGGTGCCGATGGTGGCGCCGATGGTGTGAACGGGCAACTCGCCCTCGGTGTGGCCAGCCCACAGTGCCGCGCTGTCCTCGACATACTTCTTGAGCACCGCATCCGAAAGGCCGGTATAGCCCAGCGCCAGCGGCATGGAAAAGTCGATGCCGCCTGACTTTTCGACCTTTTGGTTGAGCAGGTTGCGGCCGTTCTTGGAACCGCGCGCCTTGCCCAACTGCACGATAAGGCCGTCCTCGACAGCCACCACGGGCTTCACGTTGAGCAGCGTGCCCACGGCGCCGGCCGCAGCAGATAGACGACCGCCGCGAACCAGGTACTCCAGCGTCTCGAGCAGGCCGATGACGACCACGCGGTCACGGACGGCCTCGACGGCCGCCGCGATCTGGGCCGCACTACGGCCCTCGTCCACCAGGCGCAGGGCATACTCGACCAGGACACGCTCACCCAGAGTGACGTTGTTGCTATCCACCACGTACACGTCGCCGCCCGGCGCCTCGGCAAGTGCGGTACGGGCACTCTGATTGGTGCCCGAAAGCTTAGCGCCCACGGTAATAATCACAGCCTCATCGCCGGCATCACGCGCCTCGGCAATAGCCTGCGAAAACGCGTACGGGTTGACCTGGCCGGTCTTGGGCAGCTCATCGCGCTCCACGAGCATCTCGTAAAAGCGCTGGTGATCGATGTCGACGCCATCCATGTACACATCGGTGCCAAAGGTGACGGACAGCGGCAGAACACGCAGAGCGGGGTGCTCAGCCGGCGACATATCGCTCGCGGAATCGGTAATAATACGAATGGACATAGCGAATCCTTTCTTTCGCGGACCTCTCGCAGGGAATTTTGACAGCAATGCCCCGGCACGGCATACGCACTCAAACGGGACTATGCAGTTGTTAATTGGAAGCAAATGCCTTGGCGGCCTTAGATCTCGCGCAGGGTGTTGAGAATCGTGCGCAGCGACGCATACATCTGCTCGCGCTGCTCCACACCCATAGCCTTACCGGTGGTATCGAGCACCTCGCGAATGATGCGGTCCGCCTCGCTCATGCTCTCGCCGCCCAGAGCGGTCAGGCGCACCGGAGCACGATACTTA
>DBEZQF010000025.1:0-6712 GCA_048254795.1 Collinsella sp.
ACGACCAAGCCCGAATCGTCGGCAATGGCCATAAGGCCCGTCTCCTCAACCGCGGCTTGGGCCTTGATGATGGCGTTCTCCAAAAACGTCGTGCCGTTTTCCTCGGGATCCTCAAAATCACCCAGCTGGCCGAGCGCCACAAAGCGCACCTCGGGCATGACCTTGCCCAAAATGGCCTCGATCTCGGTGAGCTTATGGGCGTTGCCCGTTGCCACGACGATGGTCGCCGCCGGGTCGAGGGTGTCGATGTCAATCTTCTCAAGTGCCATGACTGGCCTCCTTGTCTCTATAGCAAGCCGCGTGAGGGGCGTTTGGGCACTTGACCCCTCCCCTCTCAGGCGATCGGACCTTTCAACGCAGCATTTCAGCAGATAAAACCTACCAAAATAAACCTGTCCCTTTTTGGCAGGTTAGGCGATGGCTTGGCGCTGAAGCTCGATGAGCTCGGCGACACCCTTGTCGCCCAGGTCAAGCAGGGCGTTGAGGCGTTTGCGGTCGAAGGGCGCCTGCTCGCCGGTGCCCTGGAGCTCGATCATCTCACCGGTATCGGTGGCGACGAGGTTCATGTCGACCTCGGCATGACTGTCCTCGGAATAATCGAGGTCAAGCAGCGTATTGCCGTCGACAACGCCCATAGAGATGGCAGCCACCTGGCCGGTAAGCGGGATGCGCTCGATCTTGCCCGCCTCGACCCACATGGCGAGGGCGTCGTGCAGCGCCACCCAGGCGCCGGTGATGCTCGCTGTACGCGTGCCGCCATCGGCCTGAATCACATCGCAGTCGACGGTGACGGTGTACTCGCCGAGCGCCTTCATGTTGACGACGGTACGCAGGCTGCGGCCAATGAGGCGCTCGATCTCCATGGAGCGACCCTTGCGGTTGGCGTGCTCGCGCTTGCAGCGCTTGCCGGTCGACGCCGGCAGCATGGCGTATTCCGCGGTCACCCAGCCGGCCTTAGCTCCCTTTCGCCAGCCCGGCACGCCCTCCTCGATAGTGGCGGCGCACAGCACGCGCGTGTCACCGAACTCGGCCAAACACGAGCCGTGGGCGTGCTTCATGACGCCACGGGTGAGCTTAACGGGGCGCAACTCGTTGGCGGCGCGACCGTTGGCGCGGTTGACCTGCATGTACTCCATAGAAATATCCTTTCGGCAAAAGATGTGGCGAAGGCTTTGGCGGCTGCCTTACATCTATTTCAGCTCATCGATATCGATATGTTCGATGCTCTTGAGCGGCTGACCAAAGATAAAGCTGCCCGCCACCGCAAACTCGGCAATGTTATCGGCCGTCGTGGCAAAACGATGCTGCGGCTCGGCGGCGTCGCCCGCCAGCTGCTCGCGGCGCGTGAGGATATCGGTCAGCTCGCGTGTGGTCTCCTCGGCGGAACTCACGACGCGCACCCCAGGCCCCAGCGCATGCCGGATAGGTCCCACCAACAGCGGGAAATGCGTACAGCCGAGCACCACGGTATCGATACCGTGGTCGCGCAGCGGCTCAACCGTGGCACCCACCAGCGCACGCACGGCAGGCGTATCGAAGATGTCCTCGTTCTCAAGCCACTGTTCCTGCAGATGTGCACCCGAGGCGAGCTCGTGTTCGACAACCTCGACAAAGCTCGAGGCAGGACAGCCGTATACATCGACGCCGGCATCTAGATCCTGAATGGCGCGCGTGTAGGCGCCCGAGCGAATGGTGAGGTTGGTAGCGAGCACGCCCACGCGACGCGTACGCGTGCTGTTGATGGCGGCGCGCGCGCCCGGGGCGATCACGCCGATCACGGGAACGTCGAGCACTTGCTGAGCCAAACGCAAGGCCGCGGCGGTCGCCGTGTTGCAGGCGATGACCATGATCTTAACGTCGTGCCTCGATAGCCAGCGGCCCGCCTGCAGCGCAAACGAGCGAACCTCGTCCTCGGTGCGGGTGCCATAAGGGCAGCGCTTAGTGTCACCGAAATAGTAGACGGACTCGTGCGGAAGTGCCGTTGCGATCGCGCGCGCGACCGTCAAGCCGCCCAGGCCCGAGTCGAACACGCCGATCGGACGCGTGTCCCCGGCCATATTATCGATATCGGACATTACCTCACCAGATTCTCTCTCGAAAAATGCGACCAATCGTGATGCGTCGCGCTACGAACGGGCTGCGACCAGCAGCTCGGCCGTTGCCACCCAACCGTCGACAATCTTGCCGCGCGTAATATAGGCATTGTCGCAGGCGTCCAAGAACTCCGGGGCACCGGCGCTCGTCAGACCGTTCTCGACCAGGCAGAACATGCCAACATGGTCGGCCATGTAGAAGTCGGACTCGGAGTCGCCGAGCGCAAGCGTCTCCTCGCGCTCGATCCCCAGGTGCTCGCAGAAGCGCGCAATGGCAACGCCTTTGTTAAGACCCGCCGGATTGATGTTGAAGGCACGACCGTCCTCGACGCGATTAAGCTCGAGCGTCGTCGGCTTGGACAGGTGAGTCAGATGGCCGTTGCAAGCCCAGACCAGACCGCAGCCGGCCTCGTCCAGGATGGCCTGGACCTCATCGTCGGGCACATCGCCGCGCATGCCGACGGTAACCTCACGGTACTTGTAGCCGGTCGACATGTCGTTGTGGTACTCGATCTTGTGCGGCCAGCGGGCAAGGATCTTCTCGCACACGCCGGTCTGCTCGATCACCTGGTGCGGAGTAAGGCCGCAGGCGGGGTCGTAAGGCATGTCGCCGGTCAGATACTCCCAATCGTTGGCTTTGAGGTCGTACATGACCAGGCCGCCCATCTCGCCGATGTAGGAGTTGAGGCCGAGCACGCGCGCGTCCTCGTGGATCATGGTACGGTTGCGGCCCGAGGTGGGAACCACCTGGATACCAGCGCGAGCGAGCGCCACGACGGCCTCGACGAGTTTGGTCGAAGGGTTGCCGTCGTTGTCGCGCAGCACACACGAGCCGGGCGCGAGCATCGTGGCATCCAGGTCGGTAAAGACGTACTTGACCTTGGCCAAGCGCTCGCGCATCTCGCCCGAAAGCTCGGCAACGGTCGGCAGGGTATTGTGGGACATGGTTACTCCGTTTACGTAGAAGGATTTGGACTTGGACGGCATGTTTTGATTGAGGGAACACGCTTATGGCGACAGCGCACTCAGGGCGCCGCCGCCATCATGGTTCATTAGTCAAACTGGGTAACATCGATCAGGCGATTGGCCAACGAAAGGTCGCTCTCGATGGGCACGAACTCGTCGCCCACGTGCATGAGCTCCTCGTCACCCTTTGCCAGCAGCAAGACAATGGTAGGAGCATCGGGGTTGACGTACTCCTCGCGCGCCGCCTTGAACGCCGCATGCACGGCGGCTTCGCGGTCGAGGATGATCTTGTTCGGCGTATCGTCGGGAACATGCTCGGCTAGCTCGCGACAGACCTTCATCGGGTCCTCGTGAGCTGGATCCTCGTTGGCAAAGATCATCAGGTCGGAATACGGTGCGGCCTCGCGCGGCAATTGCTCGCGGCGCTCCTGAGCCTTGCCGCCGGCAGCGCCAAACAGCGCAATGACGGGGCTAGCGGGAAACGCGCGCTTGACCGACGAGAAAAGCGAACGGAACGAAAGCTGGTTGTGCGCATAGTCAACGACGCAGATCACGCGGCCGTCCTTCGACTCCACGACCTCCATGCGGCCCGGCACACGCAGTTTGGAGAGGCCCTTCTTGATAGCCTCGATACCGATGCCGATCTCGCGCGCAGCGGCGATAGCGACCAGCGCGTTTTCCACGTTAAAGTCGCCCGCAATGCCCAGCAGGACCTTCTCCCCCGCCTCGGACTCGTCGGCACACAGGCCATGCAAGTTGAACTCGATGCTAAAGCCGACCATGTTTACGTCGCTCGCCCACAGGCTTGCCTCGGGATGCTCGACGCCAACGGTCACCAAGCGCTCGGCCGTCGACGCTGCCTCCAGCACACGGTCGACCTCTTCGGTGCCCAGATTCACCACGGCAGTCTTTGCCTGGTCAAAGATCCTGAGTTTGCTCTCAAAATAATCCTCAAACGTGGGGTGTTCGATCGGCGAGATGTGGTCGCGGCCGATGTTGAGGAAGCACGCCACGTCAAACGGCAGATTCTCGACGCGTTGGTACTTGAGCGCCTGGCTCGAAACCTCCATGACCATGGACTGGCGACCGGACGTGCGGCAGTTGGCGATATGGCGCCAAACCTCGGGGGCCTCGGGCGTGGTGTTGGTGCTCTCGTAGCACTCGATACCATCGTCGGTACTCACCGAGCCGATCATGCCGCAGGACTCGCCCGCCGCTTTGATAATCGACTGGAGCATAAAAGCGGCCGTGGTCTTTCCCTTGGTACCGGTGATACCCACGATCTTGACGTCGTGGTCGGGACGGTCGTAGACCTCCGGCGGCAACAGGGCCATGGCCGTGCGAACGCTATCAACAACCAGCATCGCAGCACCGCTCTCCTGCACCAGCGGCTCCAGAGACTCGACCAGTGACTCCTCGCACACAAATGCGACGGCGCCCGCATCGAGCGCCATGCTCAAAAACGCGGGCTTAAAGGCAGCACCTTTGCAGAAGAACACGTCACCTGCCGAGACCGCGCGCGAATCAAACGAGCAGCCGGTCACGGCACGCTCGTCAACCTGCTCTGATGCGCGCAGCTCGCCGCACACATCGAGAAGCTTGGCAAGCGTATCGACCGTGGTCACGGTCGCGGAATCCGAATGGTGCATCTTTCACCTTTCTCAGCCATTTGGCAGGGACGGTTTTATAGTAACTGAAACGCACCCACGCAAAAACGGCTCCCGGAGGAGCCGTTACGCGCAGGCGTTCGTCAGCCGAGGCTAGGCAGCCTGAACAGCGGGCTGGTCCTCGTCGATAAAGAAGCGCTTGTACCACACCAAGAACACGAGCGGCGTATAGATCTTGCGCTGGAAATCGCCCTTGCCCGCAAAGTGCAGATCGAGCAGGTGCATGAGCTCGTCGGTATCGAAGAACTCGCTTGCCCACGGCGCGGTGAAGTACTCCTTGACATAGTCGTACCACTTTTGCTCGCGCAGCCAGTAGACAATCGGCACCGGGAAGCCCACCTTGGGACGGGTGGCCCACTCATCGGGCAGCGACTTGTTGGCAGCGTGGCGGAGTACCTGTTTGTTGCCGTTCTCGTTGATGCGGTAGCGGTCGGGAATGTGCTCGGCGAACTCCATGACTTTGCGGTCCAGGAAGGGCACGCGCAGCTCCAGCGAGTGTGCCATGCACATCTTGTCGGCCTTGAGCAGAATGTCGCCCGGGAGCCACATGTTCATGTCCAGGTACTGCTTCTTGACCAGTTCGGGCTGACCCTTCACGCGTGCGTAGATGGGTGCAGCGAGCTCGAAGGCGCCGTCGCCGGTGTTGTACTCGGGCTTGAGCACGCCGTCGACCTCGCGCTCCGGCCATACCAGAGCCTGTCCCAGGAACGACTTCTCGGGGATCTCGGCACCCTTGACCAGGAAGTTATGTCCCTTGAAGTACGGCATATGCAGCGCCAGGTTACCGAGCGCGCGACGGACGGGCAGCGGCACCATCTTTTTGTACTTGCGCACCGGGACCGTATCCTCGTAGTAGGCGTAGCCGCCAAAGAGTTCGTCGGCGCCTTCGCCCGAAAGCACGACGGTAACGTCCTTGCGGGCCATCTCGGCCAAGAACCACAGCGGCACGGAAGACAGGTTGGACTGCGGTTCGTCCATGTGATACTGGATGTCCTCGAGCGCACCGAAGAACTCGTCGGCGGTAATCATCTTGCGAACGTTCTCGACGCCGAGCTTATCGGAAAGCTCCTTGGCGTAGTTGGTCTCGTTAAAGTTCTTGTAGTCAAAGCCCACCGAGAAGGTCTTGTCGGGCATGAGGCAAGCGGCGATGTAGCTAGAGTCGACGCCACCGGAGAGGAACGACGCGACCTTGACGTCGGCGATGCGATGGGCCTCGACGCTCTCGTGCACGACCTCGTCCAGCTCATCGACATACTCTTCGAACGGCTTCTCGACGGCAGAGTAATCGCAATCCCAGTAGCGCTCGATGTTCATCTTGCCGGTCGGGATATCGACGGTAAAGTAGTGCGCCGGCGGCAGCTTGTAGACACCCTCGAAGAAGGTCTCCTCGGTTGCCGAATACTGCAGCGTCATGTACGGACGCAGAGCCTTTTTGTTGACCGCCTTGTGGAAGTGCGGGTAGTCCAGGAAGCTCTTGATCTCGGAACCAAAGAGCACGCCCGGAGCGCCGTCGCCCGCATCGGCCATGGGATAGTAGTAGAGCGGCTTGATGCCAAAGATGTCGCGGGCGCCAAAAAGCTTGTTCTTCTTTTTGTCCCAGATGACGAAGGCGTACATACCGCGCAGGCGATCGAGAACGGCCTCGCCCCACTCCTCGTAGCCGTGCAGGAGGCTCTCGGTGTCGGCGCCGCAGTGGAACTTGTAGCCCTTGGCCTCGAGCTGAGAACGGAGTTCTTGGAAGTTGTAGATCTCGCCGTTGAAGACAATGACGACGCTACCGTCCTCGTTGGCCATGGGTTGGGCGCCAGCCTCGGTCAGGTCGAGGATCGACAGGCGGCGGAAGCCGAGGGCAACGCGGCCGTCGATAAACTGACCGCCCATGTCGGGACCGCGATGGACGATGCGGTCCATCATCTTGGTGAGCACCTCGGATTGGTTATCCGTCCCACCGACAAAACCGACAAAACCGCACATATACTATCCCCT
>DBEZQF010000026.1:0-5566 GCA_048254795.1 Collinsella sp.
GGCGACACCATAAACTAATGGACGTTTTGCCGAGAGGCATGAATGTTTAAAGCGCAAAGAGTGCGCGACGGGCCCCGCGAATGGGGCGATGATGCCCGAGAGGGCCAAGAAGGAGTCTCATGTCTGAGAACGAAGAGATCATGAACGAGACCGAGAACGAGACCATGGCTGCCGAGGTCGAGGCAGTCGAGACCGTGGAGACCGAAGCTGCCGAGGTTGAGGCTGCTGACGAGGTTTCCGCCGAGGAGGAGGCCGAGGTTGTCGAGGCCGCCGTTGATTACGATGACGAAGAGCTGATGGACAAGATGCAGAAGGCTGCCCGCCTGCTGCGTAGCCGTCGCTTTGCTATTTCCAAGGAGGAGGAGGCCAAGGCCGAGCGCATGGCGAACATCGAGCGCGCCATCAAGCTTCTTGACCTCAAGCCCAAGATGGAGCAGAAGGAAATGTCCGACCTGCTGGGCATGCGCCTCCGTGAGCTCGATGGCCTGATGGCCGAGGCCGAGGCTGCCGATCTGGTCGGCCGCATCGACGACGCCGAGGGCGATATGCGCAAGATCGTCGTCTTCGCTGCCGAGGATGCCGCTGAGGGCCTGGTCGAGCTTGCCAACAAGAAGGAGAAGCTCCTGCCCGAGCTTTCTTATGAGGAGGCCACCGAGCTGATGGCCGCTCTCGATAAGGTTATCGCCCCGCTCGTCGCCATGGGCCTGGACGAGGACCGCGGTCCTCGCGGTGGCCGTGACGACCGTGGTGGCCGTGGCGGCGACCGTGGCGGTCGCGGTGGCGATCGCGGTGGTCGCGGCGGCTTTGGTGACCGTGGCGGCGACCGTGGCGGTCGCGGCGGCTTTGGTGGCAACCGTGGCGGCTATGGCGATCGCGGTGGCAACCGTGGCGGCTTCGGCGGCAACCGTGGTAACGACCGCGGCGGTCGCGGCGGCGACCGTGGCGGCCGCAACGGCGGCGGCTTCCGCGGCAACCGTTTTTAGTTACGGCGTTTTACCAAACGCCGTAACGGGCCGACGCTGCGCGGGCCGCATTTGGACAATCTGACGTTCAACTTCAAGGGCGCGACCAGAAGGTCAGCGCCCTTTCGTTTCACGTCACCTTGCCTCAAATGCGACCCGCTCACTGACTTATGCTCAACCTATGGCGTCATCTCGCCCCAAAAGGGCCTCCCCCGCTCTGGCGGGTTTTCGCTGTCGGTACCAAAACATCGGCGTTGTCGAAGTAGTCATTGGGGACGTTCTTAAACGACTACATAGCATGAGAGTGGATAATCTCCCGGTTTGAGTCTGCATTCGAGCTCAAAGTGGGAGATTATCCACTCTCATTTGCTATGCGTCCGAAAATCCACGCTCGTTTGATTTCTGCCTACATTTGGAGGAAGAGCTCGTGGAGGCGGGTGTTGTCGTCGAGTTCGGGGTGAAAGGTAACACCGAGCTGATTGTCTTGACGGGCGGCGACGATACGGCCGTCGACTTCGGCTAGGGCCTTGGTATTGCCGTGCACCTCGACGATGCGGGGCGCACGGATAAATGTTAATGGCACTTCACCGTCGATGCCGTCTACCTGCCCCTTGGTGTGAAAGCTGCCGAGCTGTCTGCCATAGGCATTACGCTCAACGAGTACATCCATGGTTGCCAGGCGCGGCGTCCCCTTATCGTCGTGGGCGGCAAGGTCGCGCGCCAGCAGAATCAAGCCGGCGCAAGTTCCCAATACAGGCATGCCTTCAACAATGCGGGTGCGAAGCCCCTCGAGCATACCGAGTTCGGCAAGTAGCTTGCCCTGAACGGTGGACTCGCCGCCGGGGAGGACCAGGCGGTCAAAGTTCTGCTGCAAATCGGCCGCCTGCCTCAGCTCAATACAACGTGCGCCCAGCTCGGACAGCCTCGCCTCGTGCTCGGCAAAAGCGCCTTGGACCGCCAGCACGGCGACCGTTTGGTCTGCGTAATCACTCATGTGCGATCCTTTCTGCTGGACTAGCGCCCGCGCTCCTCCATGATAATCTCGATCTCGTCGGCGTTGATGCCCACCATGGCCTCGCCCAGGTCTTCAGAAAGCTCGGCAATGAGCTTGGCATCGGTGAAGTTTGCCACGGCCTTGACGATGGCGGCGGCGCGCTTGGCGGGGTCGCCGCTCTTAAAGATGCCCGAGCCGACAAAGACACCCTCGGCACCCAGCTGCATCATCAGCGCGGCGTCGGCGGGGGTTGCTACGCCGCCGGCGGCAAAGTTCACGACGGGAAGATTGCCCGTGGCATGGACCTCGCGGACCAGTTCGACCGGAACCTGCAGTTGCTTGGCTGCCTCAAAGAGCTCATCGTCGCGCAGGGCAACAACGTCGCGGATTTGCTTTTGGATCTTGCGCATGTGACGCACAGCCTGGACCACGTCGCCCGTGCCCGGCTCGCCCTTGGTGCGAATCATCGTGGCGCCCTCGGCAACACGGCGCAGCGCCTCGCCCAGATCGCGGGCGCCGCAGACAAACGGCACGTCAAACTGGGTCTTGTCGATGTGATAGACGTCATCGGCAGGGGAGAGAACCTCGGACTCGTCGATGTAATCGATCTCGATGGTCTGCAGGACCTGCGCCTCGACAATGTGGCCGATGCGGCACTTGGCCATAACGGGGATGGAGACGGCCTCCTGGATGCCCTTGATCATCTTGGGGTCGCTCATGCGCGAGACGCCGCCTGCGGCACGGATATCGGCCGGGATGCGCTCAAGTGCCATGACGGCGCAGGCGCCCGCCTCCTCGGCGATGCGTGCCTGCTCGGGCGTGGTGACGTCCATGATGACGCCGCCCTTGAGCATCTGCGCGAGCTCGCGATTGAGTTTGGCGCGATCGGCCTTGCTGGTCTGTTCTGCCATGGTTGCTCCCTTTGTTGGCATGTGCATTGCTTGACGGAACATCCTATCGGGGAGCTGGGTATGGCGAAATACTCAGTTTTCGAGATAATAACAAGGCCAGACTAATACCAGATTGAACAGCGCGATAAGGTCAGGTGGCAAACACATGCTTGACTATAATTTGGAAAAACGCGGCGAAGCATCGCTCTATGAGTATGTTTACCAGCAAATTCGAGATGATATCGTAGCTGGACGCATTGCGGCGGGGGAACATCTTCCGTCTAAGCGCGCCTTTGCCAGTCATCTGGGAATCAGTGTCATTACCATCGAGAATGCATATAACCAGTTACTTGCCGAGGGCTATATTTGTTCAATGCCGCGTCGGGGCTACTACGCTTGCGAGCTTCCGGATGCACCGGTTTTGGCTTCGGCTGCGGAGGGCATCGACCGAGATGCCGCCTCTGCTGGTCCTAGCGCGCATGATGTCAACGGACAGGTCGAGCGATTCGATGCGCTTTCTCCTTCTGCTTTGGAGGCGGCGCGGCTTTGGCAAAGCGCGCTACGGGCGACGCTGGCATCCGAAGACGAGCGCGAAATCTTTTCGCCCGCACCGGCGCAGGGCACTGCTCGGCTGCGACGCGCAATTGCTCACCATCTGCACGGGACAAGGGGTATGAATGTCGACCCCAACAACATCGTTATCGGTGCGGGCGCCCAGCTGCTCGATACCATGTTGGTTCAGTTGCTTGGCGCGGACAAGGTGTATGCGGTTGAGGATCCGGGCTATTTGCGTCTGACGCGTATCTATCAGGCTATGGGCTGCAAAGTTCGACATATCCCGTTGGATGATGAGGGCGTGGACTTGAGCACTCTGCAGAAAAGCGGGACCGATGTCCTTCACCTGATGCCGTCCCATCAGTATCCGACCGGTCTTGTGACGAGCATTGCGCGTCGCTATGCGCTTCTGAGCTGGGCCGCTGAGCGACCAGGTCGGTATCTCATCGAAGATGACTTTGATTGTGAGTTTCGCCTTGCCGGGAAGCCGATTCCCGCGCTCGCGTCGATTGATGCCGCCCAGTCGGTTATCTACACCAACACGTTTTCGAAGAGCCTTTCATCGGCGTTGCGTCTAGCGTACATGGTGCTGCCCGATGAGCTGATGGAGCGGTTTAGGTGCAACCTTGGTTTCTATGCCTCGTCGGTGAGTTCTGTCGACCAGGTCGCTTTGGCTCGTTTGCTGGAATCGGGTGATTACGAGCGGCATGTGAACCGCGTGCGCGTTCGTGCTCGTGAGGCGCGTGATGGCCTGATGGCGCTTGTGCGGAAAGCGTTTCCGGCAGGGGAGGTCTCGATCGAGCAGGCAGATGCGGGCCTTTACTGTACCGTGGTTGCGGAGCGTGGAACGGGCGGAAGCTCTTTTGCGCAGGCTCTCGCGCGCTCGAGCATCCCTTTTGTCGATATCAGTGACTGTTATTGGTGTGCCGATGGCGCATCTGTCCCTGAAAACTCAACTCAAATTCTTGTCCAGTATGACGATCTGAGTCCAAAAGTGCTAACTACCTTGGAATTGCAGCTAATGGGGGGCACTCTGCAACCTAAGTGAGTAGACTTTTAGCACTTTGGCGACCAGGAAGTTTTGTAACAAGCTATCTACCTGCGGTTTTGAAAAGCAGGATGACCGGCCTGCTCGGGATGTTCAAAAAAGTCTACTCACTTGCCGCGCAAAGCTCCTGCATGAGAAAAAAATGGGGTTTTCAACAGGGCTTCGTCCAGCTCTTGGCAAGCTTTTGGCCAGTTGGGGAGGGCTGTTGAAAACTTTGCAGTCCGTTCGGCGCCATTTTTGGTGCGTTCGCGCCAATGCGTGACTGACTGGGTTGAAATTCGTGTTTTCCTGTGCCTATGAAGGATCTACTTTGTGACATATCAGCTTTTAGGTACTGGCGTTTGCCTCCTCAAGTCCGCGCTTTGTGTCCGCCGCTTCCACGACCGGAAGAAGACCGGCAGCGATATGATCTCGCCCGCAACCCGACGGCTGCGGTCGCGCTCGGTTTTCCGTTGTATACATTGGTTCGGACGAGAAACAAACGGACTTGTCCTGCCAGCATTAGGCAGCGGCTGTTTCTTGGTGAGCTCCCCAGGGAATCCGTGCTGGAAACGGAGCATGGGTTTTTGGTTACGTCTCCTCTACTGACGACATTCATCATGTCGCGGCATCTGACGGATCTTCAGCTTCTTTTGGTATTGGCGGAGATGTGTGGCTTGTTTGCGGTGTGTGCCCTGCCGGCGGCACTTGAGGCGGAGCTTTCGCGTGCAATTGATTCGGGCGCGATTTCGACAACGGTCGGTTGGGTGCGCTGCCCGTCCGAGGACGGCATCGCCTCAAATTTATGGCGTCGAGACGCTTTGGTTTTGGGCGGAGACCTTGACCGTTTTTGTTCAGATGTTTGCGGGATGCGTTGCGGCAATAGATTTATGGCGGTATCGCAACTCGTTCCATTGGGTGCCGCGTCGCCTTTTGAGGTCGAGGCGTATTTGTTGCTTGGACTGCCGCGAGCCCTGGGAGGCGAAGGTTTTTGCGGCATAGAGCTTAATGTTGAAGTGATGCTAAGCACAAGTGCTCGAGCGATTGTGGAAAAGTCCCGTGTATATATCGACCTACTTCTTTCTTCGCCGGACGGCAGGCGACAGGTGGCCATTGAATGTCAGGGAAAGGCCTCGCA
>DBEZQF010000027.1:0-1080 GCA_048254795.1 Collinsella sp.
GGTCTTCTGATCTGCCATGGTAGTTCTCCTTTGGTTGTGCCCTAGGGCGTTTTTATTTCCTATGTGCGACTACTTCCAACGAAGCAGATAGCCACCTATATCCAGACCGGCGCCAAATCCAACCAAGGCGATGGTGTCGCCTGTGTGAAGTGCACCGGCGTTTGCCAGCCGGTCGAGGGCAAGCGGAATGCATGCGCTCGAAATGTTGCCGGTCTCGCGCAACGTGCGAACCACGCGCTCGTCCGGCACGCCCAGGCGCTTGACCGCCTGGCTCAGGATTCGTTCGTTAGCCTGATGGAATACAAAATGATCGATGTCTTCGACCAAAATGCCCGCATCGATCGCAAGCTTATGGACCGTGTCGCAGATGGCGTTGACGCCGAACTTGAACACGCGGCGGCCGTTCATGGAAAGCACACTCTGGCAGTCCGAGGGAACCTTGAATGGCGAGGTGCCATCCAGCCCGGGAACGCGTAACGTCTCGACATCGGGTGCGGTCGAAAGCTCAACGGCAAGGGGATTCTCTCCCCCGGCCTCCATGACTGCAGCGCCCGCGCCATCGCCAAAGAGCACGCACGTGGCACGGTCAGTCCAGTCGAGCGCGCGCGTCATCTGCTCGGCAGCAACAACAAGCACGCGCTCGGCACGGCTGCGGGCGATATAGCCCTCGGCGACATCGAGCGCAAATACGAAGCCGGCGCAGGCCGCCGAGACATCGAAGGCAGGGCACGTCGCGCCAAGTCGCTCAGCAACGGCACACGCCTCGGCGGGAACAAGGTGGTCACCCGTCGTCGTCGAGCAGACGATCAGATCCAGCTGGCTCGCGTCGATTCCGGACACCTGGAGTGCCCGCTCGCTCGCCGCTACGGCAAGGTCGTCAAGTGACTCGGTGGTGCAGACGTGGCGGCTCTTGATACCTGTGCGAGTAAAAATCCACTCATCCGAGGTATCGAGGAACTCAGACAGCTCGTCATTGGAAACGCTGCGCTCAGGAAGCGCCGAGCCTGTTCCAAGAATCGTGAAACCCATCACTAACCTCCTTTGAGTTGTTGACGTGTTTACATCGACCAAGAGAGGATA
>DBEZQF010000028.1:0-3966 GCA_048254795.1 Collinsella sp.
ATTCCCCATCATTTTGTACAACGAATTACCTGAACGTCATTGACATATGAACATGCACTCATATAATCGAAAGTAAATTATATGAGCGCATGTTCATATGAAAGGATATTGCAATGAGCATCCGCGTTGATGAAACGAAACCCGACACCGAGGCCACCGAGCCAGTGATCCCCACCACCTGCTCGCCCGAGGACCTTCCCGACGAGGAGCTTCTCTACGACCTCGCCGACCTGTTCAAGGTCTTCAGCGACACCACGCGTATCAAGATCCTCTACGCCCTCATGGGCCGCGAGCTCTGCGTGGCAGACATCGCCGAAGCGACCGAAACCTCGCAGTCGGCAGTATCGCACCAGCTGCGCACGCTTAAGCAGTCGCACCTGGTCAAGTTCCGCCGCGACGGGCGCAATATCCTCTACTCGCTCGCCGACGACCACGTCTACACCATGCTCAACCAGGGCATGAGCCATATCTGCGAATAGCAACCAACCACGGTACCAGCGCGGCCTGCACCCAAGCCGCAAAAACGGGAAAGGAACCCACCATGAAAAAGCAGTATAAGCTCGACGAGATCGACTGCGCCAACTGCGCACGTGAGCTTCAGGACGAGCTGGCCAAGCTCGATGGCGTCAAATCCGTGTCCGTCAACTTTATGACCCAGAAGCTGACGCTCGAGGCCGATGACGCCGAGTTCGACGAGGTGCTCAACCGCGTTGTAGAGTTTACGGCCGACGCCGAGCCGGACTGCGAGATTATTCTCTAGCCCAGGTTTACGCCAACCTGCAAGGCCGCGCTTGCTGCGGACTTTGCTCGCGAAATTATATGAGCGAGTGTTCATACATTCAAATGGGAGGATACGAGTCATGGCCACCGCCGACCCCAAAAAGAAAAAGAAAAAGCGCAAGAAAAAAGAATCACTCGAGCATAAGCGCAACCGCATCCTGGTAGCGCTGGGCATTTTTGCCGTGGTGTACGCCCTCGATGAGCTCGGCACCCTCACTGCCGCATTCGGTACCCCGGGCGACATCTACGCCAGCTTTGTGCTGTTCCTCGTGCCGTTTTTGATTGCCGGCTACGACGTACTGCAAAAGGCATTCAATAACATCCGCCGCGGCAAGGCCTTCGACGAGAGCTTCCTCATGGCCGTCGCGACCATCGGCGCGCTTGCCATGGTGCTCTTCCCCGATACCGACCCGCACATGGCCGAAGGCGCCGCCGTCATGCTGTTCTACCAGGTCGGCGAGCTGTTTCAGGCGTACGCCGTGGGCAAGAGCCGCAAGTCGATCAGTGCCATGATGGACATCGCGCCCGACTACGCTAACGTCGAGCAGCCCGACGGCACACTCGAGCAGGTCTTCCCCGATGACATCGCCGTCGGCACCGTGATCGTGGTCAAGCCCGGTGAGCGCGTGCCTATCGACGGCGTCATCGTCGAGGGCGAAACCCAGCTCGACACCGCCGCTCTCACGGGCGAGTCAATCCCCCGCCCCGCCAAGTCCGGCGACGACATCATCAGCGGCTGCATCAACATGACGGGCCTCATCCACGTGCGCACCACCAAGCCCTTTGGCGAGTCCACCGTCGCACGCGTCCTGGAGCTCGTGGAAAATGCCAGCGAAAAGAAGGCGCGCACTGAGAACTTTATCACGCGCTTCGCCCGCGTCTACACGCCCGCCGTCACCGGCGCTGCCGCGGTACTCGCGCTCGGCGGCGGCCTAATCACCGGCGCCTGGTCCGACTGGATCCTGCGCGGCCTGACCTTCCTGGTCGTCAGCTGCCCGTGCGCGCTCGTGATTAGCGTCCCGCTCAGCTTCTTTGGCGGCATTGGCGGCGCATCCAAGCTGGGCGTCCTCATCAAGGGCTCCAACTACCTCGAGACGCTCGCCGATGTGGACACCGTCGTCTTTGACAAGACCGGCACGCTCACCAACGGCACGTTTTCGGTCGTGGCGGTACACCCCGAAGCCGGCTATACCGAGCAGTCGTTGCTCGAGGTCGCCGCCCTTGCCGAGTCGTTCTCCGACCATCCCATCGCGCAGTCCGTGCGTGTCGCCTACCAGGGCGAGGTCGACCCCAAGCGCGTTAGCGACTCCGCCAACGACGCGGGCCACGGCGTGACGGCAACCATCGACGGCAAGCACGTCGTCGTTGGCAACGCAAAGATGCTCGCCGCGGCCGGAGTCGAAGCGCCGGACTGTGAGGTTGTCGGCACGATCCTCCATGTGCTCGTTGACGGCGTTTACGCCGGCCACATCGTGATTGCAGACACCGTTAAGGCCGACGCCGAGCAGACGATCCGCGACCTGCACGCCGCCGGCGTCAAGCGCACCGTCATGCTCACGGGCGACCGCGAGGAAGTGGCTGCTGCGGTGGCCAAGCAGCTGGGGCTCGACGAGTTCCACGCGCAACTACTGCCGGGCGACAAGGTCGAGCGCGTCGAGGCATTGCTGGCAGCCGAATCGGGCAAGGGCAAGCTCGCCTTTGTCGGCGACGGCATCAACGATGCGCCCGTGCTCACCCGCGCAGACGTTGGCATTGCCATGGGCGCCATGGGTTCCGACGCCGCAATTGAGGCCGCCGACGTTGTGCTCATGGACGACAAGCCGTCCAACATTTCCCGCGCGATCCGCGTGGCGCGCAAGACCATGGCGATTGTTTGGCAGAACATCATCTTTGCGCTGGGTATTAAGCTGCTGATTTTGGTGCTTGCGGCGCTCGGCATCGTCAACATGTGGCTTGCTGTGTTCGGCGACGTGGGCGTGGCGATCATCGCCATCCTGAACGCCATGCGCGCGATGGGTGTCAAGAACCTGTAGCTTGCTTGTGGTCCCTCCGGCCGGGGCCGGGCTTGGTTTTGAAAACGTCCTCGCGCATGAGGCCCGTCTTTCCTGCTCCTGCGGAGCAACGGAAAGGCGGGCCTCGCGCTGCGGAGTGTTTTCAAAACCAAGCCCGGTCCCGGCCTGCGGTGACGTTGTTGACGGTTCTTGGGCATCGCTTGCTGGCGGGGTTCCTTGTCTGAGTTGGAGTTAGTTGGTGGGGCTACTGGTCCCGATCGCTGTCCCGCGCCTTTGGCGCGGGAGGCGCGCCGCTGCGGGAATGCTAGTCGGTCATTGTTGGCGCCGAAGCGCCATCCCGCCTCAGCATCGACCTTAGCTTCTCGAAGCTCTCCTCGCTCAGGCAATGTTCCATGTGGCAGCCCTCTTGCGAGGCAACCTCAGGCGCTACGCCTGCGTCCTCGAGCAGCCCTACAAAAAAGCAATGGCGCTCCCACATTTGGCGAGCGACCTCCAGACCGCGTTCCGTCAGATGCACATCGCGTTTGCCCATCTCCACGTAGCCGTTACTCTCTAAGGTCGCCATGGCCTTGGAAACGCTCGCCTTGGTTACGCCCAGGTATTCGGCAACGTCAATCGATCGAACGATGCCTTGGTGCTTCGAGAGCACATAAATAGATTCGAGATAGTCTTCTCCGGATTCACGTAGGGCCATGGGCCGCCTTTCGCGATGATTGCTAGTTAGCCTTTGGATACTTTCCACGGCTAACTTTACCGCAAAGTTGCCCATGTCTTACTACGTTGTTTAAAAAGTTAACCGTGTTTCACAAAACGCACGGGACGAAAACAAAACGGGGACACACCCCGCAAGGAGCGTCCCCAGCTGCCGGCAGAAAAGGAACGTCCCCAAGTGCCGGGTCGCAGCTACACGAGTCCAAAGTGCTTCGCAGCGTTGTAGATGCCGTCGTCGTCCACGGCAGTCGTCACATAGGTCGCCGCAGCTTTCACCGTGTCCTGTGCGTTGCCCATGGCCACGCTCGTGCCCACGGCGGCAAACATCGACAGGTCGTTCTCGCCGTCGCCAAAGGCAATCGCCTCGCTCGCGTCGATACCAAGCCGCTCGAGCGTCGCCGCCACGCCCAGGTCCTTGCCGCCGTTAGCGGGAATAATGTCGCAGAACAGGTCGCACCAGCGC
>DBEZQF010000029.1:0-13018 GCA_048254795.1 Collinsella sp.
CGGTCAAAAGTGGTCTACATGTTACAGATTGAGATTTTCGGCTTGGCCTGTGCGTTCATCTCGATCTGTAACAGCTAGGACCGAAAAACTCGGCTAGATGTTACAGATTGAGATGAACAGGAGGACGGGTGCGGTCTAAACAAAATGGCCCGCGCATCACACATCGATGCACGGGCCATTTATTGTCTGCAAGCGGCAGGTGGTGTCAGCGTCTTATGCCTCGAGGTTTTCCTCGATCCAGGCGACGGCACCCTTGGGATCCTTAGTGAGGTCGATGTACTGTTTGCCCTTGGGCGACAGCAGCGTGATGCCCAGGCGGTCGGTGTCGGCCTTCATCTCGTTGTAATAGGTGCGAACCTGCGGAGCCAGGACGATGACGTTGTACTGGTCCATGATGGCGTAGTGGCTGCCGTAGGCACCGGCGTTGGCGGTAATGTCGATGCCCAGCTCGTCGGCGCCTTCCTTAAGCGCGTTGGCGAGCAGTGCAGAGGTGCCGGCGCCAGCGCACAGAACCAGAACCCTCAGATCCTTGCCCTTAAGGGCGGACGGAGCTGCGGAGGCCTCAGTGGCAGAAGCGGTCTCGACAACAGGAGCCTCAACGGCGGGGGCGGCAGCGGTCTTGACGGCCTTGGTCTCCTCGGCCTCTTCTTCGGCCAGGGTCTCGGCCTCCTGCTTGCACAGGACGTTGTCGTAGGCCTTGCAGAACGGGTAGTAGATCAAGAAGTCAACGACCAGCAGGACGACAACCAGGACCAGAGAGATCGGCTGGAAGTTGGTGTCGATGAAGGTGCCGATCGGTCCGGGGAGTGCCCACGGCATGGCATAGATAAAGCCGTTCATGCCCAAAAAGTCGATGAAGAACTTACCAATGAGGACGTTGGCCACGGGGGCAAACAGGAACGGGATCAGGAAGTACGGGTTGAGGATGATGGGCGCGGCGAACAGCAGCGGCTCGTTGACGGCGAACATCACGGGCACGACAGAGGCTTTGCCGACGGCCTTGAGCTGCTTGGAGCGCATAAAGAGCAGGAAGATGATCGGGACAATGAACGTGGCGCCGGTGCCGCCGAGTTCGCCGATGTAGTTACCGAAGTTTTCGGTCAGGGCGAGGGCGGGGTGACCGCCGGCCTGCAGCGTGGCGAGGTTGGTGGTGATGTTGCCAAACAGCGCGGCGTTGAGGGCAGGCTTAACGACCGAGGGGCCGTGGATGCCCATGAACCAGAACAGCGGGATCATGAACCAGATGAGGGCGAGGCCGGCGTAGGAATCGGCAGCGGCGAACAGCGGGCTCACCAGCGTGGAGATGACGTTGGCAAACGGGACGGCCAAGCAGGTGCGGCAGATAACGTCGATGACGGCGACAAACAGGATGGAGAAGCTGAAGGCGAAGATGTCGCGGAAGTTCTGGGCGATGGCGCCGGGGACTTCTTTGGGCAGCTTGATGGTGATGTCTCGCTTAATGCAGAAGGCATAGATGTTGACCGTGGCAAATGCGGCGACAAAGGAGCTCAGCAGGCCCTTGGTGCCCATGTTGTCGGTAAAGAACACCGAGACATCGGCGCCGTCGATCTTGGCACTCGTCTGGGTAACGGCCAAGATGAGCATAGCGCACATGGCGGCGACCATGGTGCTCGTGGCGTTGATGGCCTTGCCGGCAGGCATGCGGCGGTTCTTGGAGCCGGTCAGCGCGCTTGCGGTGGTGCCGGCGACCATGATGCCCACGACGCCCATCGTGAAGTTGTAAACCTTGTTGCAGAAGTTCACGACGTCGACGTTCCACCAGTCGGGCAGCGTAAAGCCGCCGACCGTGGCGACAACGCCCGGCAGGGTCGAAATAAGCAGGAAGACAGAAGAAGACAGGATAATGGGCATTGCTGCCAAAAAGCCGTCTTTAATGGCCTGAAGGTAGATGTTCTTAGAGACCTTGTCGAAGTACGGCTGACCTTTCTCCAAGAACTTAACGATCGATTCCATAGTTCACGCTCCTCTTTGCATGAAATCTTAATGGCATGGACGTTGAAAACCTATATGGTCTCCCGCTTGCTAAAAGCCCGGGTGCAGGCGGGGCCGGTCCCAGGGGGAGAGAGGGGAGCGGCTGGGTTTGTATCGCATAGGGCCGCTCCCTTCTCGGGGGAAAGCGAGGCGATGCGCTACTGCGCGTCCGCCATAGTGTCGGCGAGCTCCTTGTACCAGAGTGCCGACTGCTTGATGTAGCGTTTTTGCGTGTCGAAGTCGATGTAGAACAGGCCGTAGCGCTTGTTATAGCCATTGGCCCACGAGAACTGGTCCTGCAGGCTCCAGATAAAGTAGCCCTGGACGTCGACGCCCTCGGCGCGCGCCTGGAGCACCTTCTCCATGTGCTGGTCGACAAAGTCGATGCGCTCGGGATCGGCGACGATGCCGTTTGCGTCGGGCTCGGGGTCCTTGTGGCCCAGGCCGTTTTCGGTGATATAGATGACGGGGAGGTTGGGATAGGTGGCGCTGATGTGCTTGAGCGTGTCGTAGAGGCCTTGCGGGTAGATGAGCCAATCCCAGTCGGTGGTGGGGATACCCGGCATATCGACCTGCTGCCCGACGCCCTTAAACTTAAAGCACGAGGTGCCCTTGTCTCCGGTGCCGTTAAAGCTGTTGGTTGACTCGCCATCGTAGGCGGCGATAAACGCCGACTGATAGTAGTTGAGGCCGAACATATCGTTGCGGGGCGCCGCCTTGGCGAGCTCCTCCATGTCGCTGTCCTCAACCGTAAGTGTGGCGTTGTTGGCACGCAGAATCTCGTTGATGAGTGAGAGGGTGCGCGCGGAGTAGTGACCCAGGAAGGCGCCGTCCATGATGAAGTCGGTGTAGAAGGCGTTGTACAGGTCGGCGGCGTGCTGGTCGGCGGGCGAGTCGGTGGCAGGATATGCCGGCGTCAGGACGTTGACCATGCCAATGCGTCCGCCCAGGTGCTCGGTCTCGTCAAGATCCTTATACAGGTTGACGGCGCGGGCGTGGGCAACGAGCTCGTTGTGCTGGCTCTGGATGCCGCTCGTCACATCAAAGTGATGGTTGGGCGGGAAGTTGCCTTGGATGTATTGGGAGTGCGAGAGGCTGATGAGCTCGTTGATGGTGAACCAATTCTTGACCTCGCGGAACTCGCGGAAGCAGAACTCGGCATAGCGCACATAGGCGTCGACGGTCTTGCGGTTGAGCCAGTCGCCCTGGTTGAACAGGGCGGCGGGGGAGTCAAAGTGATGCAGGGACACATAGGGCTCGACGCCATACTTTTTGCAGCAGGCGAACAGCTCGTGGTAGTGCTTAACGCCCTCGGCGAGGGGTTCGGCATCGTCGCCGTTGGGGAAGATGCGGGTCCAGGCGATGGACACACGAATGGCGTTGAGTCCATGCTCGGCAGAAAGGCGGATATCCTCCTCGTAGCGGTTGTAGAAATCACTGGCCGGGTCGGGCAAAAAGCGACCCTGGGCGACAAGGTAATCGTCCCACATGGTCTTACCCTTGCCTGCCACCTTCGTGGAACCTTCCGTTTGGTACGCGGCGGTTGCGGCGCCCCAAACAAAGCCCTTCGGCAGCTGCTGTACGCGGTTTAGCAAAGACATATGCATACACCCTCTCGTCTCGCTGTTCGATATTGTGCGTTTGCGCTCAGGAGGCTCCCTGGTTAGCGTTCAGCGGTGAAAAAGCCCGATAAACACTATCTTAAAATGATTAGAACCAAAATGAGCACGTGAACATTTGACAATGAGCACGTTAACATCCGGCTGGGATGTATAGAAACAAAACAACTTCAAACAGCCGCGAACGGTTGTATTTGTTCGGTAAGCGGTTTTGATTGACAGAAGTTTTCATGTTGTGGTATATGGCTCGGGTATCATGAGCACGTTATCAATGTATGTACGATGCGCCATGGGCGCGGGGAATAGTTGGGAAGCAGGTTAGCGTGGAAGGCATGGATCAGCAGACAAGGAATGGTCGTTCGGCGAGCGCGGCAGAGGTTGCGGCGCTCGCTGGCGTGAGCCGCCAGACTGTGTCTCGCGTGGTCAACGGTATGCCCAACGTGACGGAAAAGACGCGCAAGCGTGTGCTGGCTGCCATGGAAGAGCTGGGCTTTCGTCCCAATTTTGCTGGAGCGGCGTTGCGCGGCGGGTCGTATCGTTCTATTGGCCTGTGCATGTACAACATCACACGTGTCGGTAACCTGGCGACGCTCGAGGGTATCATGCAAGCGGCGCGCGAGCACGATTTTGCCGTCACTATGATCGAGATGGGCGGCGACAAGCCCTATGCACTTGCCGATGCCTCGCGCCGCATGGTCGAGCGACCCGTCGACGGCATGATTCTCAACATGAACCGCATGGCTCCCGATTTTGAGGAGTTTGTTCCCCAGCCGGGAGTGCGAACGGTCATCCTGTCCATGTATGCGCATCCGCGCTGCACGACGATCGACTCCGACCAGTATGGTTCGTGCGAGCTGTTGACCAATTATCTGCTGGAACATGGTCACTCGAATATGCGGTTTGTGGCGGGTCCGGAAAACTCGATTTCCTCGCGTTTTCGTGAGGCCGGTTGGCGCGATACGCTGGGTCGTGCTCATGTCGATGCCGCTCCGATGCTGCGTGGCGATTGGAGTGCGGACAGTGGGTACGCCATGGGCGAGCGGATTGCGGCCGAGGTGCTTGCCGGCGGGTCGCAGGCGCCGACTGCCGTGCTTGCGGCAAATGACCAGATGGCGCTGGGCGTTATCGCCGCGCTCGAGAACGCGGGCCTGTCCGTGCCCGACGACGTGAGCGTGGTTGGTATCGACGACGCACTCGAGGGACTTGTTCCTCACAATCGACTGACGACGCTGCGATTTAATTTGCGCGGTGTCGGTAAGCTTGCGTTTGAGGCGGCGATTGGAGAGAGCTCGTCTATCGAGGCGATTCATGTGCCGAGTACGCTGGTCGAACGCTCGACTGTTAGGGACATACGGGGTTAGGTCCTACTCCGTTTGTCTCGATTTGTAACAGGTAGACGGTCAAAAGCGGGCTACGTGTTACAGATTTAGATTCTTCGGAAAGAGCAATCCTGTTCGTCTCAATCTGTAACAGCTAGGACCAAAAAACTCGGCTAGATGTTACAGATCGAGACAAACGGCTCCCGACCAGCCCAAAAACAAAAAGACCGGGGGCGGCGCGCCGTGTGACGTGCCGCCCCCGGCTGAGAAATGGGGACAGGTTGTGTGAGCGGGCAACCCCGCCAGCCACTAGTCCAGACGACGGGTCTGCGCCACGTGCTTGTACCAGTAGGCGCTTGCCTTGGGCGTGCGCTTCTGGGTTTCAAAGTCAACGTAAAAGAAGCCGTAACGCTTGTTGTAGCCATTGGTCCAGGAGAACTGATCCTGCAGGCTCCACAGGAAGTAGCCGCCCACGTTGACGCCCACCTCCATGGCCTTGAGCAACCAGCGCAGGTGCTGCTCGATGTAGTCGATGCGCGGCTGGTCGTCCACAAAACCGTCCTTGTAGGGGTCCTTGTAGCCCATGCCGTTCTCGGTGATGAAGATCTGCTTGTAGTTGGGGTAGCGCTGCTTAATGTAGACGAGCAGATCGAACAGGCCCTCGGGATAGATGATCCAGTCCCAGTCGGTGGTGGGGATACCAGGCTTGTTCACATGCTCGCCAATACCCTTAACGCGCCAGCGGCCGGTGCCCTTCTCGCCCGTACCGTTGTGGTGCAGGTCGTTCTCGCCATCGTAAGCCTTCAAAAAACGGCACTGGTAGTTGTTAACGCCCAGGTAGTCGTTGTAGAGCGCGGCCTCGCGCATGATTTCCAGATCCTCGTCCAGGATCTCGATGGTGCCGCCCGAGACGGCAGCCAGGCGGTTGGCGCACTCGAGGGTGTCGGGGGCATAGTCGCCGCGGAAGGTGGCGTCGAGCAAGAACTGGTTCTGCAGCACGTGCTCGTTGTTGGCGGCTTTGATGTCGGCGGGGTCGTTCTCGTTGAGCGGATACTTAAACTCCAGCGACTGGATGACGCCGATCTTGCCCTTAAAGCCGCCGTTGTGGAAGGCCAGCACGGCCTTGGCGTGGGCGAGCATCATGTTGTGCTCGCACTGGAAAGCCTCGGCCAGATGCGCCTTGACGCCACCGGGGAAGGTGCCCTCGATGTAGGTGTTGGAGGCGTCGGCCCAGATCTCGTTAAAGGTGAACCAGTAGGTCACCTGGTCGGCGTACTCCTTAAAGCAGAAGGTGGCAAAGTCCACAAAGGCGTCGATGGTCTCGCGGTTGAGGAAGTCGCCCTTCTCAAAGAGGGGCAGCGGCGTATCGAAGTGATGCAGCGTGACAAACGGCTCAACGTGGTGCTTGTGGCACTCGGCGAAGAGGTCGTGGTAGAACTGGACACCCTCGGGGTTGATTTCGCCGGTACCGTTGGGGAAGATGCGGCTCCAGGCGATGGAGAGGCGGATGCCGTTGATACCGAACTCCTCGCACAGCTCCAAGTCGACGGGGTACTGGTTGTAGAAGTCCGAAGCGGGATCGGGGGAAAAGCGCCCCTGGGCCTCCAAGAAGTCGTCCCAGGCGACTTTGCCCTTACCGTGGGTGCGGGTCTCGCCCTCTACCTGGTAAGCAGCAGTGGCGCCGCCAAAGACAAAGCCCTCGGGAAACTGCGCAGGCGGGTTGGTGACGCTAGCGGGGTTAACGGACATGATGATCCAATCGTTTAAATCGAAGGACCAGCCGGTCTTGGATGGTCGGCTGGCCCTGAGCGTTACTTACTTCGAAAGCTGCTCGGAGACGAAGGCGAGAGACTTATCGCCGTTCTGGGAGAGCTCGATGTACTGCTTGCCGCGGCAGGCGACGCACTTGTTGCCCACGCGCTCGCAGTCCTTCTGCAGGTCGGCCAGGTAGCTTGCGGCCTGCGGGGCCAGGACGACCAGGTCAAAGTCGGGAAGCATGTCAACGTGGTTGCCATAGGCCTCGGCAGCGGTCTCAAGATTGATGCCGCGCTCTTTGGCGGCCTTGGCCAGCGCGTTGGCGAGCAGGCCCGAGGTGCCGCCACCCTGGCAGAGCACGAGCACGCGCTTGCCGTTGAGGTCACTGGCGGCCGTTGTCTCAGTGGCGACAACGGCGGGAGCGCCGGCCTTCACGGCCTCGGCAGCAGCGCCGGCGGCAACGCTCTTGGCATCGGCCTTGCCCTGGAAGGCATCGTTGAGCTTGGCGGCCTTCTCGGCGTTCTTGGCGGCGAGCTCCTCCTGGGAAATCTCGGCCTCCTCGGCGCACTTCTGGGCGTCGTAGGCACGGAAGAACGGGTAGTACAGAACGAAGTCGACGACCAGGATAAGGGCGAGCATCACAAAGGCGAGCGGCTGGAAGCCCAGGCCCATGATGGTGCCGATGGGGCCGGGGACAGTCCAGGGCAGGGTGTACATAAAGCCGTTCATGCCCAAGAAGTCGATAAAGATCTTGAGGATCCAGATGTTGGCGATCGGGGCAAAGACAAACGGGACAAAGAAGACGGGGTTGAGCACGATGGGCGCGGCGAACAGCAGCGGCTCGTTGACGGCAAAGCAGACGGGGACGATGGCGGCCTTACCGACGGCGCGCATCTCCTGAGACTTGGCCAGGAAGCAGAACATAAAGACCAGGACGAGCGTGGCGCCGGTGCCGCCCATGCAGACGACGAAGTACTGGGCACCCTGGGTCAGGACAGCGGAAGCGTGCTGGCCAGCCTGGAACGCAGCCAGGTTGTCGGTCATGTTGGCAACGAGAGCGGCGGCGATGGCGGGCTCGACGATCGAGGGGCCGTGGACGCCCACGAACCAGAACAGGCTCATGGCGCCGTAGATCACAGCGAGGCCGATGTAGCCATCGGCAGCGGTGAACAGGGGCTGGAACACTTGGATGACGCCCTGGGCAAAGCAGAAGCCAAAAGCAGCGCGGAAGACGATGTCAAAAACCCAAAAGACGGTGATGCAGACGGAGAAGGGGATGATGTCCTTGAAGGTCTGCGAGATGTTGGGCGGAACCTGCTCGGGCATCTTGACGGTGATGTTGCGCTTAATGAAGAACTTGTAGATGATGCCGGTCACAAACGCAGCGATGAAGGCGGTCAGCAGGCCCTTGGAACCAAGGTAGGTGGTGTTGAAGCCGCTGGCGGCGTCCGTGGCGACCGTGTCGCTCGAAAGGAGCAAGAAGCCGATGATGGCCGCGCACATGCATGAGATAAAGTTAATCTGGTTATTCTTGGGCAGGTCGCGGTTCTGAGCGTCGGCGAAGTGCTTGGCTGTGGTGGCGGCGCAGGCGATGGCCAGGATGCCCATGGAGTAGTTGTAGCACTTCCACAGAGCGTTGTTGATGTCATCGGGCCAGTAGAAACCCCAGATGTTGGGGACCGAGGCTACCAGGCAGAAGATGGACGAGAAGATGATGATGGGGATGACGGAGATAAAGCCGTCGCGGATCGCCTTGAGGTACTTGTTGCGGGCGATCGCGTTGAAAAAGGGCTGGCCCTTTTCGATGATGGCGATGAGTTGCTCCATGCAATGCTCCTAAGAGTCGGTGGGTTAGCAACGATGGTAGCTTTTGACGTTCGGTTGCCAAAATGTTGACGTTGCCATTTTGTGACACAAAAAAAGACGCGAACCGGTGGTTCCTGTGCCTGCGAACCGTCGATTCCTTACGCGTAAACGTTTGAGCCGCCCGGTGGCTCTGTGTTTGCACAATGGCAACGTTAACATTTGGGCGACAAAAGCCGTTCGGGGAAGCAAAAATGTCGGTGAACGGTAGGTTTTGGGTGGTGAGCGTATGGTGGGGGAGGCGTTAGATATACTTGAAGACGTTTCATTTGACTGCGTAGGGTGCCACCAATGGCATCGTTGACATAGAAAGATCGACCTATGGCCGCTGTTAAAAAATCGGTATCCGTCAAAGACGTGGCGCGCCTCGCGGGCGTCTCGGAGCAGACGGTCTCGCGCACCGTGCACGATTCGCCCAGTGTGCGCCCCGAGACCAAGGAACGCGTGCGTGCCGCCATGCGCGAGCTGGGGTATCGCCCCAATTTCGCCGGTCGATCGCTGCGCCGTGGCAAGTTTAAGACCGTCGGCGTCGCCATGTTCAACATTACCGGTACCGGCAACCTCGACCGTATGGAGGGCTTTGCCGCCGCGGCCGACAAACATGGCTATGCCATCACCCTCACTAAAGTAGATGGACATCCCTATACCCTCGAGAGCGCATCGTCGCGCATGAGCGCGCTGCCGGTGGATGGCATGGTCGTGATCATGAATCGCATGCCGGCGGACTTTGGCACCTTCGAGCCGCTGCCCGGCATGCAGACGGTGCTCGTTACGATGCTGGAGCACCCGCTCTGTTCAACGGTCGATAACGACCAGTTCGATTGCTCGCGCCAGGTGGTCGAGTACTTGCTGGGGCGGGGGCACAAAACCGTGCACTTTATCTCGTGTCCCGAGCGCTCACTTTCGGGCATGCGGCGCGAGGAAGGCTGGCGCGAGACATTGCGCGCGCATGGAATTGAGCCGCCGCGACTCGTCCGTGGGGATTGGACGGCACAGAGCGGATATGCTGCCGGTCAGGCTCTGGCGGAAGATCCGACCTGTACGGCCATTTATGCTTCCAACGATGCCATGGCATACGGCTGCATTCGCGGGCTCGAGTCGTGCGGAAGGCGTGTGCCCGAGGAAGTGAGCGTGGTGGGTGTTGATGACAGCCTGGGCGATATCGTGCCCGACCGTCGCCTGACCACGGTGCGCTTTGACAACAAGCGCGTCGGCATGTGGGCGGTCGACAAGATTGCCGGCGCTGATGGGGGTGCGTCTGGCGTGGAGCACATGCTGATCCCCGGTGTGCTCGTAGAGGGCGATACGGTGCGCGATTTGCGTTAGGTGCGGCCCTGTTTGGGTTGCCGCTAATTGTGTTCGATATTGTTCAGATTGGTTTAAAAACCGTTCACGGGCGAAAAGTGACCGTTCATAGTTTGAAATTACGTTTTGAGCTGTTCTTTTTTGTTTGAATGTTATTGTTTCTGTCATACACAACGCAGCGCGTATGCCCGGACGCGATGCTCTCCATTGGTTCATATGTGAAAGGAACGCAATATGGCAACCAAAGAAGAAATCTCGATGGTTGGATTCGAGATCGTCGCATACGCAGGTGACGCCCAGACCGATCTGCTTGCAGCGCTCGATGCTGCTCGCGAGGGTGACTTTGAGAAGGCCGAACAGCTGCACAAGGATGCCAGCGATGCGCTCATCGGTGCCCACGACACGCAGACCAAACTGCTTTCGCAGGAGGCCGGCGGCGGCGAGATGGAGATGACCTTCATCATGGCTCACGCTCAGGACACTCTCATGACCACTATGATTCTGGAGAAGCAGACCCGCTTTACCATCGATGCCTACAAGCGCATCGCCGAGCTCGAGGCCAAGCTCGCCTAACGAGCCCTCACAACCAAGTCCCCTTCCAAAAGCTCTGCCGCTACCCGCGGCAGGGCTTTTTCTGTCCTCCTCCAAGTTGCGGTGAAATGGGGACTGAATAGGGGCCGGCGGGCGCAAAACAATCCCTATTCCACCGCAACTCATCCGGAGATAGTCATTGGGGACAGTCTTGGTGCGCTTCGTTCGTCCTCCCGTTCGATTTTTGCTCGGTGGGTATACTTTCTTTCGCATTAAGCCCCGGACTGAGGAGGTGTCCAAATGCCGGACAACGGATTGATTCAAAAGACAGATGCGCGCGAGATGGCTCATGGGCGTCCTGTCCAGATAACCGAGCATACGACGGTAACCGAGCTGCAGCCCAGCCTGTCCGATGTCGTGTGCGCAAACAAAAAGCTGCAGATTGGCTTTATCGTTGCGCTCGTGGTACTGGCGCTGTTGTCGGGCTTTGTAGCTTGTCCGCATTTTGCCGATACCAAGACTTGGGACTCCACCATCGAGGTCATCGATCAAAAGAAGGGCAATGTTTTGGCGCTCACAACCTCGTGCGTCGCCCTATCTGCGGGTATCACTGCGCTGCCGGGCGATACGGGAACGCCAGTTGCCGAGCAGCTCGCGCAGCTTTCGGGAAACTTGGGTATCGTGCTTGCCGTGCTCTACCTCGAAAAATATCTGCTGACCATTTTATGGTCGGTCGGGCTGGGCATCCTGATTCCGTTCTCGCTCGTACTCTTCGCGGTGTCGCTTGGCATTCACGGACGCTGGAGCACGAGCGCGGTCATTCGCCGCGTGGCAACGCGTGTGCTGGTGGTCGCCATAATTGGCATGGCGTTGGTGCCTGCAAGCGTTTGGGTGTCGCAGAAGGTCGACGAAACGTATCGCGTTAGCATCGAGGCGGCCGAGCAAAAGGCGGCCGACGCTGCGGGTGCGGCAAATAGCGATAGCTCCAAAACAAGCAAGAAAAAGACCGAGTCCGCAGAGTCCAAGAGCGTGCTCGAGCAGCTTGCCGACGGTGCCTCGGGCCTCGTCACGTCGGTGACCAGCGGCGCCAAGCAGATGACCGATGAAATTGTGCAGCAAGTGACCGATCTCATCGAAGGCGTCATTGTGATGATCGTGACCTCGTGCGTTATCCCGCTGCTGGTGCTCGCGGCGTTTCTGTGGCTGGGACACACGCTACTGGGGATTGATATTTCCGGCCCGGCGAACTATTTGACGGGCCGCTTTCTGAGTGCTCCGTCCAAGCACGCCAAGAAGGGCAGGCAGTCTGAGTAGGCGGCAAAGCGTTCTTTAGAAGATCAACTGTAAGAAGGGCGGCCGAGACACGTTCTCGGCCGCCCTTTTGTTTGTTGAATACGCGGTCGCTACGTCCGCGTCGGGTCCAGACGGTCGGCAATCATCCGTGAACGGTATTTGTTCAAAAAAGAACAAAGATAAACAAATAATTCTTGCAGTTGATGTTCGAATGTGTTCAAATAAACACGAACAGTGAAGAACCGCACATTCAGATGCCCGGACCTGAACGCGATTCAACACTTCCAAACAGAAACTACGCACCTGCGTATCTCTCAAGGAGGATGTCATGAGGGTTGTAATCGCTTCCGATGCCGACGGTATGTCGATGAAGGAGTCCATCAAGGAGATGCTCATCGCCGACGGTCACGAGGTCGTCGACTATTCCGAGACCCCTGCCGCGGACTTTGTCGATTCCGCGACCGCCGTTGCCAAGGACCTGCTGGAGCACAAGGATTCCCAGGGCTTCGCATTCGATAAGTACGGCGTCGGCTCCTATATGGCCGCCGTCAAGATCAAGGGCATGGTCGTCGCCAACATTTCCGACGAGCGTTCCGCCTACATGACCCGCGAGCACAACGGCTCGCGCATGGTCACCATGGGCCCGGGCGTTGTGGGCACCGAGGTTGCCAAGAAGATCGCCCGCGAGTTCCTGCGCGCCCAGTACGCCGGCGGCCGTCACCAGATCCGTGTCGACATGCTCAACAAGATGGCCTAGCGAGAGCCACCGAGAACTCGAACTTCTACCTCAACTTGTGAATTCAGACGAAAGGACGTTCTGATGAAGAAGACCATCGCAATCGGTTGCGACCATATCGTTACGGACGAGAAGATCTATCTGGCCGACCGCCTGGAGCAGGCTGGCTACAAGGTGCTCGACTGCGGCACCTACAGCCACACCCGTACGCACTATCCCATCTACGGTAAGGCCGTGGGCGAGGCTGTTGCCAGCGGCAAGGCCGACTTTGGCGTGGCCCTGTGCGGCACCGGCATCGGCATCACCAACGCCGTCAACAAGGTTCCCGGCGCCCGCTGCGCCCTGGTTCGCGACATGACCTCTGCCCTGTATGCCCGTCGCGAGCTCAACGCCAACATCGTGGGCTTTGGCGGCAAGATCACCGGCGAGTTCCTGATGGCCGATATCATGCTTGCCTTCCTGGAGGAGCCCTACGAGAAGACTCCCGAGCACGATGCCCTGATCGCCAAGATCGATGCCTGCAATAAGGCCGACGCCGAGGCTCAGGCCGACCCGCACTTCTTTGACGAGTTCCTCGAGAAGTGGGACCGCGGCGAATACCACGA
>DBEZQF010000030.1:0-2598 GCA_048254795.1 Collinsella sp.
AATGAATATAAGCGACGGCCGTGCCAGATAAGGAGACCTGATGCCCTACCTGCTTTCTTGTGACATTCATACCCATACGATGTTCTCTGCGCATGCATATTCGACCATTGAGGAGAATGTGTACTGGGCGGCAGAGCGTGGTCTGCAGGTGCTCGGATCTGCCGACCATTTGAGCTCTATGGTTACGGCTTGCCCCAATGACCTGCGCAGTTACCAGTTCTTTATCAACCAGGATATCTGGCCGCGCATTTGGAGCGGCGTGCTGGTGCTGCGTGGTGCCGAGGCCGATATCGTTTCGCTGGACGGAAGCCTGTTTGGCGAGGACACTCTTGTCACGCTCGATATTGCCGGCGATTCGTACAGCCGTCAGCATTCACTGTTCGATTTGGTTACGCGTAATTTGGATTATTTGGTTGCAAGCGTGCATAATCCGCAGATTGCTGAGGGCGCGACGCTGGCCCAGACGACCGAGATGTATATCAATGCCCTGGAGCACCCCAAGGTGTTCATGCTGGGCCACACGGGGCGTTCGGGCGTGCCGTTCGATATCGACGAGGTGCTGTTGGCAGCTAAGGCCAAGCACAAGATTATCGAGATCAACAACCATAGTCTTGAACACGGTATCGACACTGAGCATTGGGTCGTATGCCGCAAGATCGCCGAGCGCTGCGCCGAGCTGGGCGTGGGCATTGGCGTTTCGACCGATGCGCACATTGGCATGGCCATTGGCAAGCTCGATCACGCGCGCAAGATGCTCGACGAGATTCACTTCCCGCTGGATTTGATCGTGACGCGCGACCGCGAGACGCTGCTGCGCGAGATGGCGGCAGCCGGCGTGTGCGATCTGCGCAAGGGGATGTAGCGGAGTTTATAAACCAAGCGAAGGGGGCGGCCCAGGCGGGTCGCCCCCTTTCTTGTCCCAAAAATCTACTGAGGTTGGTTAGCGGCGTTCGAGGACCGCTACGGTTTCGGTGTGGTCGGTGTGAGGGAACATGTCGACGGGCGTGATCTTGAGCAGGCGATAGCCTCCGTCGAGGAGCTGATGCAGGTCGCGCTCTTGGGTCACGGGGTTGCAGCTGATATAGGTGATGCGGCGCGGCTTAAGCGCGCAGGCAGCTTCGAGGAACTCGGGCGTGGAGCCGGCGCGCGGCGGATCGATGGAAAGGACATCGACCCGCTCGTTGTTATCGGCGGCATCCAGGATGTAATCGGTGGCGTCGTCGGCCATAAACCAAGCGCTGCGGGTGAGGCCGTTGAGCTCGGCATTGCGACGTGCGTCGGCAATGCCCGCCGGGTTGCGCTCAACGCCGAGCAGCATAATGCCGATACCCTTGTTCTGGGCATCTTTAGCTGCGCAAAGACCGATGGTACCGCTACCGCAATAGGCATCCATGAGTACGTCGCCCTGCTGCAGGTCCATGCCGTCAATCGCGAGCTGATAGAGCAGCTCGGTCTGCTGCGGGTTGGTCTGGTAGAACGCGGTGGGGGAGATATCGAACTCGCAGCCGAGCAGCTGGTCGCGCATGCACTCGGCGCCATATACAATGCGGGTTTCCTCGCCGAGGATGGCGTTGCCGGGACGTCCGTTGATGTTTTGGGCGACGGTGACGATGTGCGGATTGAGTGCGGCGACAGCCTCAAAGAACTCCTGCGCATGCGGCAAGTCGCGCTGAGCGGTCACGAGCGTGACCATGACCTGGTCGGTACGCCAACCGCAGCGGACGACGGCATAGCGAAGTAAACCAAGATGCTTGTCCTCATTAAAGGCGGGAATATGCAGCCGCTCAGCTTCGCGTGCGATGCCGTTGAGAATCTGACGGGCACCCGGTGCCTCGACAGGACACTCGGGTACGGCAACGATCTTGTGCGTGCCGCGCTCAAAGAAACCGCAACGGACGGCTCCCTCCTTACCGGGAGCAAAGGGAGTGGCAGCCTTATGACGAAAGCCACGCGGCGCAGGATATTTGCCCGGGTCGCCCAGGGTGACACCCATGCCACGAATAGGATCTACAGCAATGCCCTCACGCTCACAAAGCGAAGCAAAAAGCTCCTCCATAGCAGCCTGCTTGGCGGCGAGCTGCTTCTTATAAGGACGATTGAGCGCCGTACACCCACCGCAAGCTTTCATGATCGAACAGGGAGACTTGGGGTCCACAGCCTTACGCGCAGACGAAACCTGATCTTTATGTGAGCGCTTGGAGCGAGTCTGAGATGCCTTATCCTCGTTCCGACGAGAGCCGGGACGCTTGGCCTTAGCCTTGCCCTTAGCCGACTGACCCTTCGCATTCAGAGACGACTTGGATTTCTTAGAAGATTTTTTCTCCCCCGACCCCTCAGCCGCCTCGATCAAAGCACGACGAGCCTTACGCTCCGCACGAGATTCTGCCATCAATAACTCCACTAATTCATGAATTAAAGCTGCAAGTATTGTACCGTGCCAAGCCAGCAGACGATATACAAGCGGTTTAATCGTGTCAGTGATAAGCCCAGCGGCGGGCAAACTCGCCTTGTGCTCTATCACGCTAAAGTGTATGATTCTGAACGTTACATGACTCACTTTACCTAACTAAAGTGCCGCCAAGGGGGAATACCATGAAT
>DBEZQF010000031.1:0-1680 GCA_048254795.1 Collinsella sp.
GCCAATGCCCACCATGTGCTTAAAACCCGCTTGACGCACCTTGTCGCTCGCAACTGCGTCGTCCTCAAGTGCGGCTTCGCCGGTCAATACGATCCAACATTCCCCCGGCTTCCAGCCCGAGAGCTCAAACTTGGGATTCGCACTCAGCTCCGCCCACACATCCTTGTCGCGCGATGTGCAAAACCACAGCTTACCGTCATCGACCATGGCAAACGAAAACGGCCTCACGCGAGGCTGATGCCCGTCGCTTGCATCAGTCGTGGCCAGATACCACGCCGGAATGCGCCTGAGATACGAACAGGCGCGCTCAAGCTGAGCTGTGCGGTCGTTGTCGGTCATAGGGACCCCTTTCCTGCGCTCGAATCGCGCCTAAACAAGTTGAAGGTTGATGACGATGACGCAGATGAGCAGCAACGCCGTCACCACCGCCGCCAATGCATCGCCGCGGCCAAACGTAAGTGCATGCAGACGCGTGCGTCCCTGTTCGCCGTGATAGCAACGCGCATCCATGGCGGCCGAAAGCGTTTCGGCATGACGGAACACGCCCGTGAACAGCGGAATGGCCACACTGCCGAGCATACGCACGCCGCCGAGCGGGCCTCCCGTCACGCGCGCACCGCGGCTCGCCTGCGCATCGGCCGTCTGCTTCATCTCGGTAGCGAACTGCGGCATAAAGCGCAACGCGATACCCATGATCATGCCGAGCTCATGCGCCGGAAGCCCCACGCGCGCAAACGGTGCGAGCAGACGCTCAAAGCCCGCGGTGAGGTCGAGCGTGAGGGTGGTGAGCGTAATGGCGCTCATGCCGGCCATCATCAGGGTCAGGCGGCACGCCATAAACGCCGCAGAACGCAGCGAGCCCTCGCTTATCTGCAAAAAGCCGAGCTGCCACAGAATGCGCCCACTCTGATCGGTAAACAAGTTGAGCACCGCGACCACGACGACGATTGCCAGCAGCGGCGCCATCGATGATAGGACCCGGCGCAACGGCACCCGGGACACGGTACAGATCAGGACAACGAAGATTGCGACCGGGACCAGTCCGCGGAAGCTGCTGACTGTGAGCGTCGTGATCAGAAACACAAAGCCCAAGAGCAACTTAGTTCGCGGGTCCAGGCGGTGGATCGCACTATCGCCGGGATAGTAGCTGCCAAACGAAAACGCCTCCATTAGCAGCCCTCCTCTCGTGCGGACGCACTGGAATCGGCCCGATGCGAAGCGCCCGAAGGACCATCCGCACAACCGAGCAGCAAGTCTGACAGTTCGACTGCCAACGACTCAACCGTATAGAGGCCGTCAAAGCGCAGCGGCACGCCTGCCTTCGCAAGCGCCAGCGCCATGCGCTGGGCAGCGGGAACACCCAAGCCGATCGATTTAAGCTCATCCGCATGCGCAAACACCTGAGCGGGCGTGCCCTCGGCAAACACCGCACCTTTGTTCATTACGACGATGCGGTCACAGCAATTGGCCAGGTCATCCATACTATGCGAAACCATGACAACGGTCAGGCCATCGCGGTGAAGTCGATCGATAAGCTCAAGGAAATCCCTGCGCGCAGCCGGATCGAGCCCCGCCATGGGTTCATCGAGCACCAGGACTTCGGGCTCCATGGCGAGCACGCCGGCGAATGCCACACGCCGTTGCTGACCGCCCGAAAGCTCAAAGGGACTCTTGTCGCCG
>DBEZQF010000032.1:0-1662 GCA_048254795.1 Collinsella sp.
CCGCGACTCGGCCTGTACCCGCAAATACACCTGTCGGTTGCAGGCCGCGAAACAGAATGGAAACCAACCCACCGGCTCGTCGCGTTTACCGCGTTTTATAATGCTTGCGTTGCAACCTAAAAGAGGAACGTATGGCTCATAACGACAAAACCGAAAGCGCAAACGAAACGCAGGATCATTCCCAGCCGCTCGACGACGGCGGCTTTTTCTCCCTGAACGACGTCATCATGGCAGGCAGACATCAGCTCACTCGCTCCGAGCATCTCTTAGCTGCCGACACGCGCCGCAACGTCCGCAACCTACTCGTGAGCGCCAAGTTGCTCGTGCTCGTCGTCACCGTATCGCTCGCCATGGGCGTTGCCGCTTGGGCGTTTTTGGCCTCGTTGAATATCGCGACTGACTATCGCGAGCACCATGCGTGGATTTACGCGCTGCTTCCCGTTGTGGGCGTTGCCACCGCATGGGTGTACAAAAACCACGGTCTTGCCGCCAAACGCGGTAACAACCTGGTCATCGACTCCGCTCTGGGCACACGCCTCATCCATATGCGCATGGCCGTCCTCACCTTCGTCTGCTCCACGCTCACGCACCTCACCGGCGGATCGGCCGGTCGTGAGGGAGCTGCGGTGCAGATTGGCGGCACCATCGCCAGCAACATCTCGAGCCTCGCCCACCTCAAAAAGCATGACCACCACGACCTCATGCTCGCCGGCATCTCGTCGGCCTTTGGCGCCGTATTCGGTTCGCCCCTTGCCGGAGCTTTCTTTGGCATGGAGATGTGCTTTATCGGCAAGATCGACTACACCGCGGGCATCTACTGCCTGGTCGCCTCGTTTACCGGCTACTTTACATCACTCGCCCTGGGTACCGAGTACGAAGCGAATGTCATCGCCAGCGTTCCCAACATGACACCACGGACGGTTGTCATCGTTGTTATCAGCGCCATTATCTTCGGTCTGACGGCACGCCTCTTTGCCTGGTCGGTTCGAACCGTCAAGAGCCTGTACGGTCGCTTTATCACCAATTACCTCGTTCGCGCACTCATGGGCGCACTCGTGGTTTTGGCCGCCTATGCCCTTCTCGACGCCTGGGACTACGCCGGCCTTTCCACGTGGCTTTCCGGCGCCGGATTTGCCGGCAACACCACCCTGGCAGACGCAGCCATCAAGTTGGTCGTCACAGCGCTTACCCTGGGTGCGGGCTTCCAAGGCGGCGAGGTCACGCCCCTGTTTGGCATCGGTGCGGCGCTCGGCGGCTGGATCGGTTGCCTCGTCGGAATCGACCCCAGTTTTCTGGCGGGTCTCGGCATGCTTGGCGTGTTCTGTGCCGGCCTCAACGTGCCCATCACCACCTGCATGATGGCCATCGACCTGTTCCACGGCACGGCAGCCGGGTTCTTTGTCATCGTGGCCTTTATCAGCTACCTAACTGCCGGACACCGCGGCGTGTACCCCGCCCAGCGCATCATCTCGCCCAAGCGCCGTTCGCTTATTGTGGATGAGGGCGGTACGGTAGCGGATGCTATCGAGCGCCACAACGACCTGATAGAGTAGACGTAAGTATTCGACGTGCAGCCACAATCGGGGGCAATTCGACCTGAGCGCGACCGCACCGTCACGTCATACGCCGGGAGTCGCCCCATGCACGCAACTGATTTTGGCC
>DBEZQF010000033.1:0-3229 GCA_048254795.1 Collinsella sp.
ATCGCCGTCAACACGCCCGTGGCGAAGCGGTCCTGCTTTTGGACACGCCCGAGCCTCGCCTCGTCGATGTGGATACGCGTGCTAGCCACGAGCCTTCGCCCCCTTGCGGCCGATAAGGTGGATGATCAGGATGAAGATGAGGCTCATGCCCATCAGCAGCAGACCGAGCGCCCACAGAACATCGTCCTGGGCCGAGCCCTCGGCATAGACCGCCATGGACGTGGTGAGCGTGGTGGTGATGGTCGAGGCCGGCGACAGCAGCGACGTCGGCATGGCCTCGATACCGCCGATGACCATACGCACGGCGAGCGTCTCGCCAAAGGCGCGGGTCATGCCGAGGATGACCGCAGTCATGAGTGACGGCGTGGCGGACTTGAGCACCACGTGCCAGATGGTCTGCCAGCGGGTGTAGCCCAGCGCGAGCGAGCCCTGACGGTAGCTGTCGGGAACGGCACGCAGGCCGTCGACCGAAAGGGTGGTCATCGTCGGCAGAATCATGACAGCCAGCACGATGGCGCCGGGCAAGATGCCCAGGCCCGTGCTCACGTGGAAAACGCTCTTCATGAGGCCGACGACCACGTGAAAGCCGATCAGGCCAAAGACGACCGAGGGGATGCCAGTCAAAAGCTCAATGAGCGGCTGGAAGACCTTGGAGCCAAACTTAGGGCTAATCTCGACCGCGAAGATGGCAGAGCCGATGGCGATGGGCAGCGCGATGAGCGTGGAGAGCACCATGACCGCAAACGAGGTGACGATCAGGGGCAGGGCGCCGGTATAGGGCAGACCGTTTTCGGCTGTGTTGGCCAGGTCCCACTTGGTGCCAGTGAAGAACTCGACGACCGAAACGCCATCCTTAACAAAAGCCGAGAGGCCCTTTTGGGCGACCATGAAGATGAGCGCGGCAACGACAAGCGTCACGAGCGCTACGCACGCGCCCGTGACGCCCAGGCCCACGTTCTCAAGGTCGCGCTTTGGCAGCTGTTTTGCCATTGCAAACCTTTCCGGGGGCGATTACCTATTTAGCGGAGACCTTGCCGCTGGCGTCCTTGACGACCTTCATGGCAGAGACAGGGATAAAGCCCTGCTCCTCGACGAGCTTGCCTTGGACGTCGTCGGAAAGCATGAACTCCAAAAAGGCCTTGGTGGCCTCGTCGGCGTCCTTTGCGCAGTACATGTGCTCGGTAGCCCAGATCTTGAAGGAGTCGTCGGTGACGTTCTTGCTCTTGGGCTCGACGCCCTCGACCTTGACGGCGTTGAACTTGGAGTCGTCGAAGTGCGAGAAGTCGAGGTAGGAGATGGCGTTGTCGGTGCTGGCCATCTGAGTCTGGACATCGCCGGACTTGTCGAGCTCGGCGTCGCCCTTAAAGTCGACGGCCTCGTCGCCAAAGACGGCGGCCTCGAAGGTGGCGCGGGTACCGGAGCCGGCCTTGCGGTTGAGGACGACGATGGTGGCGTCGTCGCCGCCGACTTCCTTCCAGTTGGTGATCTGGCCAGAGAAGATGCCCTTGAGCTGCTCGAGGGACAGATCGTCGACCGTCACGTTCTTGGAGACGACGGGGCCCATGCCCACGACGGCGACCTCGTGGTCGACGAGGTCCTTGACCTGATCGGCCTCGAGCTTGGTTTCGGCGAAGACATCGGAGTTACCGATGGTAACGGTGCCGGCGGCGACAGCGGTCAGGCCCTTGCCCGAACCGTTGCCCGAACCGGAGACGGAGACGTCCGGGTTGGCGTCCATGAACTTCTCGGCAGCAGCCTCGACGAGAGCCTGGAACGAGGAGGCGCCGTCGTAGGTCACCTCGCCAGAGACAGACTCGGCAGCAGCGGCGCTACCCTTGTCGGCGGTGCCGGAGGCACCTGAGCCGCCGCAACCAACGAGGCCGAGGCCCACGATGCTGGCGAGACCACCAGCGAGGCCGAGGAACTGACGACGAGAATAAGCCTGATCGAGCATGATCTTCCTTTCATACATGCGACTCGCGGGCACCCTGCCCGCTTTGCTGTTTGGAAAGATACGGCCCCGATCGGGCAGCGCCCGCGCCAACTGCGGTTTCTTACGGGCTATTGATAGACCCTTACCGCAAGCGCGGCTCGGCTTTACAAACGAATAACAAACCCGCCACCAAGCATGACCCGCCTTTTACACCAATAAAAACAAAGTTGCGGTGAAATAGTTCCTGCTTGGCCATCAAATGACCCATTCTAGGAACTATTCCACCGCAACTTAGATTGGGAAACCGCGAGACCTTAAAGCTCCAATTCATTCAAACGGAGGATCGCAACAATATAGATCTTGAGCGCTTGTTTGAGCTGTTCCTCGTTGGCGCACTCGTTGGGGCCGTGCATCTGGCCGCCCCATGCGGGCAGCTCCAGACCGGTCTCCTCGGGGCCAAACGACACGGCGCGGGCAAAGTTGCGCGCGTACGTGCCGCCGCCCATGGCAAAAGGCTCGGCGTGCTTGCCCGTAAACTCGTTATAGGTATCGATAAGCGCCTTCACGGCCGGATCGTCGGCAGACACCGAGAACGGCACCTTTGCATGACCCAAGCGACACGTCACGTCAAAGCGCCCCACGAGCGGCTCGAGCTGCTCGCGGATGGTATCGGCGCTCGTGCTATCAGGGAAACGCACGTCGATGACCTGCTCGATATGGCCATCCACCACGCGGATGACGCCGGGGTTGCAGGTGAGCGGGCCAAACGCCGGGCTCGTCGCGTCGATACCCAGGCCGCGACCATAGGCGTCCGCATGCACAAAGGCCAAAAACTTGACAAACTCGTGCTCGGCAGGCGTCAGCAGGCGCTCGCCGCGGGCACCAAACGCGTCCTCGGCCTCGCGCAGATACGACACGATCAGGCCGACGGCATTGATCGTCCCCTCGGGCATCGAGGCGTGACCGCCAATACCGTGGGCGAAAATCTGCACATGACCATTGTCGAGAGCCGTGATCTCCAGGCGGTCAGCATTCTCGACCGGCGCCGGCAGCTCATCGGCGGCAATCGCGAGCTCGCAGATGGACTGCGACGGAATGGCATTGCTCGCCTCGGCGCCGCTCCACGACACGATGCGCCCGCCGTCGATCTTGGGACTCACGAACGTCGCCCCAAACTGGCCCTTCTCGGCATTGCAGACCGGGAACTCGGCATCGGGCGTAAACAAAAAGTCGGGGTCTGCGTGGTTCTCCAGATAATGGTGAACGTCGGACATGCCCACTTCCTCATCGCAGCCC
>DBEZQF010000034.1:0-3576 GCA_048254795.1 Collinsella sp.
CTCATCGTCGCCGTTAAGGCGCCGCTCGCCGAGGTCAAGTCCACGCAGGAAAAGGTGCTCGAGCAAAACGCCGACTACCTGTCGCGTGGAGCATTGAAGCAGCTTGAGGACCGCAACAAGCGCGAACTCAACGCGCGCGAGCGTTCGGGTATCATGGAAGCGCTGGCGAGCGCGCGGACGCTCATGCGCGATGTGCTGCTGACACTTCAGGACGAGGCGGCCGACGTGGTGAACGAAGACGTGCGCGACACGATCGGTCGGCTTGCCGCTGCGACCAATGTTGCGGGTGCCACGCGGGCGCTCGAGGCAGTCGCAACCGCCGAGCGCAACATCGCCAGAAACGTTACTCCCCAGCTGGCCATCGAGGTCATGCTGTTCGATATCAGGAAGGCACTGAAATGCCGTTAGTCGTACCCGTTAAGTTTACCTACGCCTCGCGCGACCTGTGGTTCGATCCGCAGGATTTGGATATCCTCGAGGCCGATTATGCCATTTGCTCCACCGAGCGCGGAACCGAGATCGGCCTGGTCACGGCCGATCCCTTCGAGGTGCCGCAAGATGAGATCGGTCAGCCGCTCAAGCCCGTGCTGCGCGTGGCGAGCGACATCGACCTGCAGCTTGCCGACGACCTGGCCATCCAGGGCGACGAGGCCATGGTCGACTTCCGCCGCCTGGTCAAGGAGCTCGACCTCGAGATGAAGCCGGTCGGCGTCGAGTACCTGTTTGGCGGCGAGAAGGCCGTGTTCTACTTTGCGGCTGAGGAACGCGTCGATTTTCGCCAGCTCGTCAAGGATCTGTCCTCGACGCTGCACATCCGCGTCGACATGCGCCAGATCGGCGTGCGCGACGAGACCCGCCTGGTGGGCGGCTATGCCCAGTGCGGACAGGAGCTCTGCTGCACGCGCTTTGGCGGACAGTTTGAGCCCGTCTCGATCCGCATGGCAAAAGAGCAGGACCTGCCGCTCAACTCGTCCAAGATCAGCGGCGTGTGCGGCCGCCTGATGTGCTGCCTGCGTTATGAGTTCGAGGCGTACAAGGACTTTAAGAGCCGTGCGCCCAAAAAGAAGACGCTCATCGATACGCCGCTTGGCAAGGCGCGTATTCAGGAATATGACACGCCGCGTGAGCAGCTGGTGCTGCGCCTGGAGAACGGCAAAGTCTTTAAGGTCAACCTGGCCGATATGACCTGCTCGGAGGGCTGCAAGAAGAAGGCTGCCGAGCAGGGCTGCAATTGCCGCCCCGATTGTGTGACGCGCGATGTGCTCGAGCGCATCGAGTCGCCCGAGATGCGTCTGGCGCTCATGGAGCTCGATCGCGAAAACGGCGTCGATGTGGGCGATGGCCTGTCGAGTGCCGACCGTCTGGCCGGCACGTCGATGCCCAAGCGCCGTCGTCGCGATGCTGAATCCGATGCTCGCGCCGGTCAGGGTCAGGGCGAGGGCCGTGGCCGCGGAAAAGGCCGCGGTAAGGCCGAGACACCCGAGGCCGAGGGGGCGGCCGATGGCCGTCGCCGTCGCAAGCGCGCGGGCTCGGGCGATGCTACCGAGGTTGCAGCCGCGGGCAAGAACGCCTCTCGCGAGCGCGAGGTTCAGCAGCCCCAGCAGCAGAATCGCGGCGGCGGCATGAACCCCACACGTCGCCGCCGCCGTCATCTGTCGAGCGAGGAGCGCGAGGACGCCTTCCGCGCCGCAGCTGCTCGCGAGGCCGGTGCCGCTTCCAAGGGCGCCTCGGCCTCCGATGCGCCTGTCGACAAGAGCGGCAAGTCACGTGGCGAGGAGGAGCGCGCGCCGCGTCCGCGCCGTCGCCATTCCTCGGGCGCGCAGCAGAAGCCCTCAGTGCCCTCCGTGGCCGATCAGGTCTCGGATGGCGAGGTCAAGGTCACGCGCCGTCGTCCCGGGGATGGCGGGGGAGCGGCTGCCAAGGCTTCGCGTGGCGCCGCTCGCGACGAGCGCGAGCCGCGCGAGAATCGCGGTGGCGAGGGCTCGGCCGACCAGGGTCAAAAGCGCCGTCGCCGTCGTCGTTCCCGCAAGCCGCGCCAGGATGGTGGCGAGGGCTCGACCCCGTCTTCGTCCGCACCACAACCGCCCGCCGGCGAATAACGCCCGCGAGCGGATTTAACCTGCCTTGCCCCGAGCGCATCGGGGTATCATAGCGCCGAATCAACAACCCTCCCTGCGATCGAGCGTAGGGAGGGTTGTGTCTTGAAGAGCCATCTGAACATATTGAGCCGTCTGCAGAGTGCCGGTGCCCTACCGTTTGCGGACGAATTGCTACCGTTTGCCGAGCGCGCGACGTACGAGGCGCTCGAGGCATTGTCGCCAACACGATGTACCGGCTGCGAGCGCGCCGGTGCGCTTATTTGCCAAGACTGCCTGGCCGCGCTCACGCTCATCGACCCACGTCATAGCTGCACCCGATGTGGCGCCCCGTTTGGGGATTTGCTGTGCACTGAGTGTTCGGTCGAGGGCACGTCCTCGGCAATGGCGGAGGCGCTCGACCGCTGCCTGGCGTGCGCCGTCTATGCGCATCCGCTGCCGCGCATCATTAAAGCGTACAAGGACGCGGGCGAGCGACGTCTGGCTCCGTATCTGGCGGAGCTGCTCTACGACACCGCCCTGCATGCCCAGGTCGTAGCGCCCGATCGCTACGGAGGTGTGCTGTCCGGCGCGGATGCGGTGGTGTTTGTGCCTGCGACGGCGGCAGCGTTTCGGCGGCGTGGTTTTGATCATATGGAGGCCATTGCGCGCCCATTTTGCGAGCTGTCGGGTGTTCCCTTGCTCGATGCTCTCGTCAAGTACGGGCATGGCGACCAGCGCGAACTCGGTCGTGAGGAGCGCCGCGAGCGTGCCCAAGGCATGTACGAGACGGTTGAGGACGTGCGGGGCAAGCGCCTGCTGCTTATCGATGACGTTATCACCACGGGCGCGACGATGGCAGCGGCTTCGGCGGAACTCAAGCGCGCCGGCGCCGCAGCAGTCGATGGCCTCGCTATCGCACGCGTTTGGTAGGGGTGGTTTTGTGGCAGTAAAGATTGAGCGGTGCAACGAGCCGACAGACGAACAGCTAGCGGCTTCCGTAATCCTAACAGGCGCCTCGGCGCTACGCATGATGCGCGCCGAGCGCCGGCAGATGGGCTACATAAGCTGGAAGGACCTTGATCCCAAGGAGGAGTGCCGTGTGCTGCGCACGTCGTCGCCCTCGACCGAGGACATCTATCTTCCCGATTTGGTGCGGATTGGGGCCGCAAGCGGCGAGGTGCAAGAGGATTTGTGCTTGCTGGTAGGATCTGCAGCGCAGCGCCGCCGTATTCTTGGCGTGAGCTGGTCCGTATGCTCCGAGTTGCCCGCCGGCTCGATTCTAGAGGTGGAACCGGGGGTGTACAGTCTATCTCCCGAGGCCCTTTGCGTAGCCGTCGCGCGCGAGGTCGGCTGCATCCAGGCATTTGCCCTGGCCCAGGAGCTGTGCTCTAAGATTTCACTGAGTGACCGCGGGAAGTATCTGCCTCCCTACACCTCGCCTGTCGTGAACAAATTGGCAAAGGACAAAGACCAGCCGCCAGATGTCGGTTACTTTGAG
>DBEZQF010000035.1:0-11802 GCA_048254795.1 Collinsella sp.
GCGCGAGGCGGAAAGCGCGTACTGCTTAAAGTGCTCGCGAACCTTGTCGAGGTAGACATCGGCCGAGGCGGAGGCGCCGCCGCCGATGAGGAACATCTCGGGATCAACCACGTTGGCAATAAGCGCCAGTGCGCGGCCGAGATAGTCGGCCATGGTATCGGCCGCGGCCAGCGCGAGCTTGTCGCCCTCGCGACAAGCCTGGAACACGTCCTTGGAATCGGAGGGGCCGGTCAGCTCGATGGGCTCGACGCCCGCCTTCTTGCACTCGGCAAGGTAGTTGCTCACCACGCCGGTGGCGCTGGAATACTGCTCCAGGTGGCCATGGCCGCCGCAGCCGCAGGTGCGCTCCTCGGCCGGGTTCAAGCACATGTGGCCAATCTCGCCGCCAGCACCCACAACGCCCGATACCACGTCGCCGTTAACGATAACGCCGCCGCCCACGCCGGTACCGATGGTGACCATCACCACGTTCTGTACGCCCTTGGCAGAGCCGAGCCAGGCCTCGCCCATAGCAGCAGCGTTGGCGTCGTTCTCGTACTTAACGACCGCGTCGGGGCAGTGCTCCTGGATGGCGATCTTGAGCTCGGGCAGGTTGATGGCGATGTTCGCCTTGACCTTGGCATCGCCCGATGCCGGGATGGGGCACGGAACGGCCAGGCCAATGCCCGACACAAAGGCACGCGGAATCTGGGCCTTGGCGACCACCTGGTCGATAGCCTCGGTCACCGCGGCAAAGCCCGCAGCGTCAACGATGGGAGGCGTGGGCACGCTGGCCTTGGCAAGCAGGTTTCCGTCCTCATCGAACAGACCCTCCTTGACCGAGGTGCCGCCGACGTCGATGCCGATGTAATACTGCTTAGGTTCCATGGGAGCCCGCCTTTCTCGTTTAAACATTGCCTGTATGGTACCGCTCCCAAGGCAAAAACCTACCAAAAAGGGACAGGTTTGTTTTGGCAGGTTTTATCTGGGGAAGCGCGAATGTCCGCTCAGCAGGCCGCGAAAGGCCTTCGCCAAAAACAACAAGCGCCGAGAGGCTGAGGCTCCCGGCGCCCGTGAAAGGGACTGTATTGTCTGTTGGATTGCACGGTCCGTCGCGGCGATAACGCCAGCTAGGCCTTCAGTGCCTGCAGCTGCTTGTGGACCTCGATGAGCTCTGTGGCCATGACGCGCATGGTCTCGGTGCCGGCCATCTGGTCCTCGGCATGCAGCAGAATCAACGGAGCCTCACCGTTACGCTCGCCGTTGGCCTCCTTCTTCAGAAGCCCCATGTGAACATCGTGGCCACCGTTATAGGCCTCGTCGCCCTGCTTGATAAGCTCCTCGGCGGCGTCAAAATCACCCTCCTTGGCCTTTTGCACGGCATTGATGTACATGCTCTTGGCGGTACCGACGTAGCTGATGATCTCGAAACAGGTCATCTGCAACTCGTTCATATCCTCCATATGCTGCACCTAGCCCATCACGCTAACGCAGTGGTCGATGATGCCGGCGGCGTTCATGCGACCGTAGTCGACCATGTTGATGACCTCGACCGGGAAGCGGCCAGCGGCCTCCTTCTCAAAATCGCCCTTGGTGTAGCCGATCTGCGGGCCAAGCAACAACATGTCGCACTCGTCCAGGTGATCGTGAGCCTCGTTCATGGGACGAGCCTCGATCTCGATATCCAGACCACGGTTTGCAACCTCGGCCTGCATCTTCTGGACCAGCAGACTCGTGGACATACCGGCATTGCAGCAGAGCATGATCTTCTTCATGGTTTCCTCCTTATAACTGCGCGGCGCGCAGACGACAACTGGTTGTATTTCTTGCGGTTATTGTGCCCTCTTTCTGCGCCCTTACGCAAAAGAGAGGTGCGGGCACCGGCACCGCGTACCGGCGCCCGCAACGGTGAAAGGGACGAACGTTAGGCGTTCTACTCGGCGAGAGCCTCCTGCTTGGCGATTGCCTTCTCGGAAATCTTCATAAAGGGCAGGTAGACAGCCATGCCAATGACAATCTCGAGGGCCTGCCACACGCCGGCGCGCCAGTCAAAGCCCGTAGCGAGCAGGGCATTGATGACGGGAGGCATAGTCCAGGGCACCTGGGCGATGCAGGGGCTGATGATGCCTGCGCAGGTAAGGCCATAGGTGATGCCGATGAACAAGTCGGGAAGGAGGACAAACGGGATCATGAGCGGCAGGTTGTACACGATGGGGTAACCGTAGATAACCGGCTCGTTGATGTTGAACAGACCAGGCAGGATGGCCATCTTGGAAACGGTCTCGGAAGCCTTGTTCTTGGAGAACAGGAGCGTGTCGAGCAGAAGCATGAGGGTGCAGCCCGAGCCGCCGATGAGGGCGAAGCTGTTAACGATCTGCATGTTCATGTAGTGATCGGGCTGGATGGTGCCACCGGCGGCAAAGGTAGCCATGTTGTCGACGATGAGCATGGTCAGGATCGGCTCGACGGTAGCGCCAGAGATGGTGGACTGGTGAATACCGACGCAGAACAGCAGGTTGGCAAGGGTGTAGATGAGGATAACAGCCCACGGACCGGCGTTCATGATGCTCTTGAGCGGGTTGGAGATGCACGTAGAGATGATGGCGCACAGATCGGTGCCGGCGCACACGGCGAGCAGAGCTGCGGCAAGAGCGAAGATCGCGAGGTTGAGCAGCATCGGGATCATGACGTTGAAGGAGTTGGAGACCGCGGGAGGCACGCCCTCGCCCAGCTTAACCTTGAGCTTCTCGACGCCAGAAATCTTGATGAAGAGCGAGACGGAAAGCAGGGCGATGATAATAGCCGAGAACAGACCGTTGGTGCCGGTGTTGGCAGTCGAAAGGGCGCCCGTGACCTCGGCGGAGGTGATCTTGTCGGTGAGCAGCGGGCTCGTGGCGGCAAGCGTGGCGGTGATCTGCTGCGGCATCATGATGACGAAAGCAGAGATAGCGACGACCACGCAAGCGAGCGGGTTATCGAAACGCTTGTTCTTGGCGAGGCTGTAGCCAATCAATCCGGCCAAGATAATGGCAGAGACGTTGAGGGTGCCCAGCGTAATTGCCGAACCCCACGTCTGAAGGTTGGCAAGGCCCGCCGCATCGAGCGGGAACAGGGGGAACACGACGTTGTTAATAAGAACCGCGATACCCGCAAGGATATAGAGCGGCGTGATGGTCGCGAAGGCGTCGCGCAGGGAACGCAGGTGAACCTGGTTTCCCACCTTCGCAGAGACCTCGGCAAACTTGTCGAGGAAGCTCTTTCCGTTGTCACTGGCCATGATTGCTCCTAACTATCAAATCCGGCCTTTTCCTATTCTCACGGTGGTCTGTCGCCCTCTGCCACCAGATGTGCCATGTGTTGCGCGCGGCGGCGCGCGGTCTGGGCGTTCGCCCGGTCGCTAATCAACCACGTGGGTCGTTGCGACCTGTTTGAGCCAGGCCGCCGACTTCTTAAGGCGGCGCTTGTAGCCATCCATCAAATCGACCTCGACAAAGCCATAGCGATTCTTAAAGGCATTGGCCCAAGACCAGTTATCGATAACGGCCCAATAATGGTATCCGCGGCACTTGGCGCCCTCGTCGATGGCCTTGGCCACCCACTCCAGGTGCTGACGTACAAAGTCGACACGGTAGTCATCCTGAATGGTTCCTTCGGCGTCACGGTTCTTGTATTCGTCCATGATGCCGATGCCGTTCTCGGAAACGAACCACTCAAGATCGGGGTAGTTCTTGGCGCAGTCCATGCCAAAGTCGTAGAGGCCCTGCGGGTAGATCTCCCAGCCGCGGCTCTCGTTCATAACGGCGTCGGGCCATACGTACTCGTCGGCAAAGTGCGGCAGGCCGTACTGGTCGACCTTGCTCGCCGGCGCCTGAACACGCGTGGGGTGGTAGTAGTTGCAACCGAGCCAGTCGACAACACCCTGCTTGAGAATCTCTTGGTCTCCAGCACGGAACGGGAGCTTAACGCCGCCCTCGGCCAGGCTGTCGAGCACGTCGGCAGGGAGCTCGCCCTTGGTAATGAGGTCGAGCCACCAGCGGTTATTGATGCCGCTGGTCATACGCACGGCCTCGAGGTCTGCCTCGCTGGGGTTATCCTTGGTGTAGACCGGGGTAAAGCAGTTGATCATGCCGATCTTGGCATCGCTGCGAACGGCGCCCTCGTCATAGGCGCGACGATAGTTGCCCACGGCCAGCGCATGTGCCAGTGAAATGTGATACTGCACGGTGCGGGCGCGGCTAAAGTCGTGGAGCTGCGGGAACCACACGCCCTCCTGATAGCGCTGCTCGGGCTCGACGATGGGCTCGTTAAAGGTGAACCAGTACTTAATCTCCTGGCCAAACTCGTGGAAGGCGACGTCGGCGTAATGTGCGTAAGCCTCGACAACCTCACGGCTCTCCCAGCCGCCACGGTTAAAGAGGTAGGTGGGCATGTCAAAGTGGTACAAGTTGACAAACGGCTCCAAGCCGGCTTCGCGTGAGGCGCGGAACAACTCGTGATACCACGCGGCACCTTCCTCGTTGAGGTTGCCGTCGGCATCGAGCAGACGGCTCCACTGGATGGAAGTGCGATAGGTATCCAGACCCAAGTCCTTCAAAATGCGAAGGTCTTCCTGGTACTTGGCCATAAAGTCATTGCCGGCGTAGGAGCCAACGCGGTTGTAGAACGAACCCAGATCCTGGATGGACCAGGTGTCCCACAGGTTCTCGAGCTTGCCGCCCTGGTTCCACTGACCCTCAGTCTGCGGGCCGGACATAGCAGCGCCAAAGAAGAAGTCGTTGGGCAGCTGATACTGTGCCATCAAAGTCCTCGCTTTCGTGTTCTAGAGCTTCCGGTTGGAGACGGGTTTGCTTTGGCAGGTTATCCGGCGCGGGCGCGCACCGGCCATACCGATATCCAACCCGCCAAAACAAAACCGTCCCCAAACGGTCGATCCTGTTGTGCGGAAGGATTCCGTTCGTTGCTTAAACTATAGCGCTCTAATTTAAAAAGTAAAGCGTCTTTTTCTTTTTTCTTTCTCGAACTTCTTAGATAAAAGTAATATGGATGCCCTGTTGAGGGTTATACTTACTTTTTGTATTCATATATGTCGGAAAGGAGGTTCCATGATTCCCAAATACGAGGCGATAGCTGCAGATATTCGTCGAAGTATCGAGGATGGCGCTCTTAAACCGGGCGACAAGCTTCCCACCGTCGTTGAGTTCTGTGAGCTCTATAGCGTTTCCAAAATCACCGTCAAACGAGCTATCGAGCAAATCACCGAGGAAGGTCTTATTACCAGCCGGCGCGGATCGGGTACCTACGTTAAGGACACGGCGGGACTTCCCGGCCAGGCGTTTTTCCAGGGCAAAAACGACCGTGCCCAGGGCTTTTCGTATGAGCACCGCGGGGAAAAGGTGACCTCGGTGGTCTACGATTTCTCGATTGTTAATCCACCAGCGGACATCGCAGCCCAGCTGGGAATTGCCGAGGATGACTTTGCCTATCACGTCGTGCGCGTGCGTCAGGCCGATGGGAAGCCCATCGTTATCGAGTACACCTACATGCCCCTCGAGCTGATTCCAGGCCTTAAAAAGAAGGACCTGTACGGATCGGTCTACCATTTCATCCGCGAGCAATGCGGGCTGAAAATTTCGAGCTTCCACCGTACCATTCGCGCCGTGGCAGCAACCGAGGAAGAAGCCAATCGCCTGGACACCAAACCTGGCTCTCCCCTGCTCGAGCTCACCCAGATTGGCTTTTTGGACAGCGGCGTCGCCTTTGAGTATTCGGTCTCGCGCAACGTTGGCGACCGCTTTGAGTTGCACAACGTAACGTTGGCATAGGTTTTTGTAGTCATCCGGGCGCTCGCTTTGAGCTGTTTTGTGCAGCGCCCGCACAACACAATGGGGGTATAAACATGTCCGATTTGATTAAGCTGACGCCGATCTTTCACGAGAAGATCTGGGGCGGCCGCCAGCTCGAAACCGTATTTGGTTACGACATTCCCGATGGTCCCATCGGTGAGTGCTGGGCCATCTCGGCCCACCCCAACGGCGACTGCCAGATCGCTGAGGGCCCGTACGCCGGCCACACGCTGTCATGGCTGTGGGCCGAGCACCGCGAGCTCTTTGGCAACTGTGAAGGCAAGGAGTTCCCGCTACTCGTTAAGATTCTGGACGCCAAGGACGACCTTTCGATCCAGATTCACCCCAACGACGAGTACGCCGCCAAGCACGAGAACGGCAGCCTGGGCAAAACCGAGTGCTGGTATGTGCTGGACTGCGAGCCCGGTGCCACGATCATTGTCGGCCAGCGCGCCAAGGACCGCGTCGAGGCCGCACAGATGATCGAGGAAGGCCGTTGGGACGACATGCTCAACGTGCTGCCGATCCACAAGGGCGACTTTTTCCAGATTGATTCCGGTACCGTGCATGCCATCAAGACCGGCACGCTCATTTTGGAGACGCAGCAGTCGAGCGACGTGACGTATCGTCTGTACGACTACGACCGCCCCGGCACCGACGGCAAGCTGCGCCCACTGCACATTGAGCAGAGCCTCGATTGCATCGACTTTGATGCTCAGGCTCCGACCGACGGCACGGTAACCGCACCCGAGGTGGACGGCGTGACCGAGCTCGAGTCTAACTCCTGCTACACCGTCGATCGCGTGCGTGTCGACGGCAGCAAGACCCTCGACCAGCGCTGGCCCTTCATGTGCCTTTCGGTCATCGACGGCGAAGGCACCGTCTGCGGCGACCCCGTCCACAAGGGAAGCCACCTGCTGGCCCCGAGCACCGTCAGCTCCATCGACCTCGGAGGCAAGATGGAACTGATCATCAGCCACCTCTAGTTCGCACCAACAACCCAAACGCAACAAGGGGCTCCCCCGTTCACCAACGGGGGAGCCCCTTGTCCATATATATCAGCCCACCCGGCTCTCCAGACCAAAAAGCGAACGAGCAAAGCAACGCTCGTCTAGCAACGTTACCCAAGGACCTGGGCGGGCGTATAGGGCAACATCGATCGCGAGTTCCGCACGCAAAGGAGGCCACTTAATGTGGCCTCCGTCTTGCGCAGGACTGCCCGAGCAGGCGATGTTGCCCTATACGCCCGCCCAGGTCCGCCGGGATCACTGCAGCTTGACGATTGGCGCAAAACCTTTCATCAGCTTTTTGGTCTGGCCGGTCTTTTCGAATTGAACCTCGATCATGTCTCCGGCGACCGAGATCACGGTACCCGTGCCAAAGGTCTTATGGCTCACGGTATCGCCCGCGGCAAAGTCCTGTGATGCACTGGCGCGATCGACCTTGCGCTCCACCGTCGGGGACACCTTAGACGACGGCTTTTTGGCTCGCGGCGCGCCCGAGCCAAAGGTCGAGGCAACACGGCCGGCGTCTGGCGAGACCCCACGATGGCGTTCGGTCCCGTAACTGCTGCCGCCAAAGAAGTCGTCAAAGCTCGATCCGCCACGCGAACCGGAACCGCCGGTCGAGCGCGTATGCGAACCGAACACCTTGCCGCCATACATATCCGAGCCCATGCCCGAGCCAAAGGTGCCGTGACGGTCGCCGCGCTTCTCCCAGCCCGTCCCCTCAAAACCGGCAGAACCGATACCGCTAAACTCGATGTCCTCAAACGGAATCTCGTTGAGAAAGCGCGAGCGCGGATTGGCAGAGGTCGAGCCGTAGGTGCGACGCGTGGCCGCATAGGTCAGGAACAGGCGCTTGCGAGCACGCGTGATGGCGACGTAGGCCAAGCGACGCTCCTCCTCGAGCTTGCCCGGATCGTCACTACCGCCAAAGTCGTGCACGTGCGGGAAGATGCCCTCCTCCATGCCGGCCACGAACACCGCCGGGAACTCCAGGCCCTTGGCGGAGTGGATGGTCATCATGGTGATGGCATGCGTCTCGCCTGCCAAAGAATCCAAGTCGGAGCGCAGGGCAAGCCACTCCATGAGAGCCGGCAGTGCCTTACAGGTAAGCGGACCGTAGGTGCGCTCGATCTCGTCGGCATGCACGGCACCCGCCGGCATCTCCGTCGGCGCGGCATAGGCGTTACCCGCGATGGCGGCGGCCAGGGCATCCTGCGGAGACAGCGCCGGAGCGGCTAGGCTATCGAGCGGGTTGGAACCAGCGGCGTCGCGAGCGCCGACCAGCGCCTCAAACGAGGATGCCGGGGCGGACGGTCCCGGCTCGGGCGCGGGCGCACTCACCACGACGGGCTCGGGCTCGGCGCTGACAGGCACATCGGCAACACCGGCAGCGCGCAGCTCTTCTAGGCTCTCGAGCGTACCCTCGATATCCTCGTGCGTCTCCTCAAATTCGGCGGCGACGCCCAGGAATTCCTGGATGTTCTCGGCGCGGCTCTCGGACTCCATGGTGCCCTCGGCGCGGAAGGCCTGCAGCAGGCCCGTCTTGTCGACAATCATCTCGACGACGTCCTTGAGCTCGCCGTCCATGCGACGGCCCTCGCGCACCAGCGACACAAAGCTCGACAGGCCGTTACGCACCTTGGCGCTAAACATGCCTGTCTCGGCTGTTGCGATCTCGCAGGCCTGAAAGAACGAGCAGCGGTTGTCGCGTGCCAGCTGCTCAATCTTTTGAATCGAGGTGGAGCCGATGCCGCGGCGCGGCGTGTTGATGACGCGCTTGACGCTCATCTCGTCGGCCGGGTTCACGATCATCTTGAGGTAGGCCATGACATCGCGGATCTCGGCACGGTCGAAGAATCGCGTGCCACCCACGATTTTGTAGGGCACGCCCGCACGCAGGAACATATCTTCGAGAATACGCGACTGGGCGTTGGTGCGATAGAACACGGCGATGTCGTCGTAGCTCGTGCCTTTGGCATGCAGTTTCTCGATCTCGCCGGCAATCCAGCGGCCCTCGTCGCGCTCGTCGCTCGCCTGGAAGGCCTGGATCTTCTCGCCATCGCCCTCGGCCGTAAACAGGCGCTTATCCTTGCGCTGCGAGTTGTGGCGAACCACGGCGTTGGCGGCGCTCAGGATATGGCCCGTGGAGCGGTAGTTCTGCTCCAGCTTGACGGTCTTGCAGTTTTTAAAGTCCTTCTCAAAGTCCAGGATGTTGGTGATGTCGGCGCCGCGCCAGCTATAAATGGACTGATCATCGTCGCCTACGACCATGAGATTTTGGTACTTGGCGGCCAATAGATTGGCGATCTCGTACTGGACGTGGTTGGTATCCTGATACTCGTCGACGCTAATGTAGCGGAAACGCTCTTGGTACTTATCGAGCACCTCAGGGCGGGTGCGCAGCAGCTCGAGCGTGCGCACGAGCAGGTCGTCGAAGTCCATCGCGTTGGCGGCGCGCAGGCGGCGTTCCAGCTCCAGGTAGACCTGCGCGGCCTTTTTGTCGTTGGGGCTGTCGGCGGATTTGAGCATGTCCTCGGGGCCGATCATGGCGTTTTTGGCCGAGCTGATCTTGCTGCGGATCATGTTGATGGGGAACTGCTTTTGCTCGATACCGAGCGCCTGCATAATGTCACGCACCATGCGCTTTGAGTCATCGTCATCGTAGATGGTGAACTGACCGGTGTAGCCCAGCAGGTCGGCGTCCTCGCGCAGCATGCGAACGCACATGGCATGGAAGGTGCACACCCACATGCCGCGGGTACCGCTGGGGATGAGTGCCGCCAGACGCTCACGCATCTCGGCCGCGGCCTTGTTGGTAAACGTGATGGCAAGAATCTGCCAGGGCTTAACGCCCAGGTCGCCGAGCATATGGGCGATGCGGAAGGTCAAGACGCGGGTCTTGCCCGAGCCGGCGCCGGCGAGCACCAGCAGCGGGCCCTCGGTGGTCAGGACCGCCTCGCGCTGAGCGGGATTAAGGCTGTCGATGTCGACGAGCGGCTTGGCAGGCTTGGGTGCCGGCGCGGGAGCGTCGTAGATGTCAAGCGGAACGAGCTCGGGCTCCGGCGCGGCGGGGGCGGTGTACGCATCGAGCGGCACGGGTTCCGGCGCGGGCGGCACGGGTACCGCGGTGTTCTTTTCCCAGGGCAAGGGCTGGGTCATGGGCGACTCCTCATCTGACGGACGGCGCGCCTGCGGGCAGCGCCATAGTTTGAGCCGTACCAGTATACCGAGCCGCGCGGACACCGACGCAAATCACACCACGACTCCGTGCGCCACCGTCAGGCCCGCCCCAGCGGATTTGGCGCAATGGGGTCAGGTTACTTTGCACCAATCTATTGACAATCACGAAACCGCCGACGTCATGACAGCAGCAGCGAGCGGTGGCCAGGGCGAACAAATTGGCATGAAAAAGGGGGCAGCATAGACCTTTTGGTCATGCCACCCCCTTTGAATGACAAGTTGTCTCTCTGGCCGCCGCGCAGCGTCAACCAAGTTACAGGCCGAGCATAGGCTCCAAGACGAAGAAGTACGCAAGCACCACGATGCCCAGAACGATGCGGTAGACGCCGAAGCACTTGAAGTCGTGACGGCGGACGAAGCCCATGAGCCACTTGATAGCGATGAGCGAAACCACAAAGGCCACAACGCAGCCCACGCCCAGGATGGCGACCTCGTTGGCACCGAACGTACCGCCCTTGATGAAATACTTGACCAGCTTGAGCGCACTCGCGCCAAACATGACAGGGATGGCCAGGAAGAACGTAAACTTGGACGCCACCGAACGCGTGCAGCCCAAAAGCAGGCCGCCGATGATGGTAGAACCGGAGCGAGACGTACCAGGCACCAGCGAAAGCACCTGGAAGCAGCCGATACCCAGCGCAGTTTTCCATCTCAGGTCCTCGAGCGTGGCGATGGAGCCAAAGTCCAGATTCTCGTCATCGTCCTCATCCTCAGCGGTAGCCGCGGCGGGCGCCGCAAAGTGCGCACCGGCGGGACGTCCACCCGACACCACAGCACGCGAGCCAAACGAACCGGCAACGGCCATTTCCTCGCGCTTGCTCGCGCGCCAGTTCTCGATCACGATAAACAGCACGCCGTACACAATGAGCGCCAGCGCCACGACGGGAGCATTGTAGAAATGCTCCTCCATCCAGTCGTTGAGCGGCAGGCCGATCGCCGCGGCGGGAATGCAGCCGAGCACAATCTTGCCCCACAGCACCCAGGTGTCGCGACGGCCCTCCTTGCCCTTGCTGGGCGAGAACGGATTGAGCTCATGGAAGAACAGCACACAGACGGCCAGAATGGCGCCGAGCTGAATCACGACCAGGAACATATTCCAGAACGTCTCGCTCACGTTCATCTTGACGAACTCGTCCACCAAGATCATGTGACCGGTCGACGAAACAGGCAGCCATTCGGTGATGCCCTCGACCAGGCCCATGAAGGCAGATTTTAGAAGCTCGATAATATCCAAAGGGACCCCCTCGTTAGTCACCCGCCGATATTGTTCTGCGGACGGTGCGGGCGATGTCCCATTATCAACCGTTGGCGGCGCGCCTGCGCCTACCCTTACCAAAAAACTCGCCCGTTCACAGAATTGCGAGCGGTCAAACCCAAATCCTTGGGTATAACTGCAACAAGATAAAGTGTCCGGCGGCCACGCATCCGCGCCCGCCCGACGCACGAGCTCCATGCCCGTGCGATAGACCAAGGAGGAAACCATGAACGAGGGCTATACCAAGGTATTTGTTTCACTCGACGGTACTGAGCAGCAGGATTTTGTGCTCGCACGCGCCATCAAGGTCGCCGCGAACAACGGCGCCAAGCTAATCATCGGCCACGTTATCGATTCCACGGCGCTCGAGAGCGCCGGTTCCTATCCGGTCGATCTGGTCAACGGCCTAGAGGAGGCATTTAAGAACTCCATCGCCAAGCAGCTCGAAGAGGCCAAGGCCAATCCCGATATTCCCGAG
>DBEZQF010000036.1:0-1613 GCA_048254795.1 Collinsella sp.
GCGCTGGGCTTTAGGTCGAAACCGATAGGAGACACGTATGTCCGGACACTCTAAGTGGGCCACAACCAAGCATCGTAAGGGCGCGCAGGACGCCAAGCGTTCCGCCCTCTTCTCCAAGCTCAGCCGCAACATCACCGTTGCTGCCCGTCTCGGCGGTGACCCGCTGCCCGAGAACAACGCCAGCCTCGCCGCTGCCGTTGCCAAGGCCAAGGCTCAGTCCATGCCTAAGGACAAGATCAAGTCCGCTATCGACAAGGCTTTTGGTTCGGGTGCCGACGCTGCCGTCTACGAGAACATCGTGTACGAGGGCTACGGTCCCGCCGGTGTCGCCGTCTACGTCGACTGCCTGACCGACAACCGCAACCGTACCGCCGCTGATGTCCGTTCCGCCTTCTCCCACGCTGGTGGCAACCTGGGCACCTCCGGCTCCGTCGCCTTCCAGTTTGAGCGCAAGGGCCAGATCGTCGTCGCCAAGGAGATCCTGGACGAGAACGCCAAGAAGGAGACCATGATCGCCAACGGTGCTGCCGGTGACGAGGATGAGTTCATGATGGCCATCGCCGAGGCCGGTGGCGAGGACTACGAGGACGCCGGCGAGGAGTGGATCGTCTGGACTACTGCCAACGAGGTCATGGCTGTCTCCAAGGCGCTCGAGGAGCAGGGCGTCCAGGTCAAGGGTTCCGAGACCACCATGGTCCCGACCACCCCGACCGAGGTCTCCGGCGCCGACGCCAAGAAGGTTCAGCGCCTCATCGACCGTCTTGAGGAGCTCGACGACGTCCAGGATGTTTACAGCACCATGGACATGACCGACGAGGTTATCGCTGCCCTCGAGGAGGAGTAGCGCCCGCACGGGTTAAGCCGTGCATATCTGGGCATAATGAAGCGAGCATGCAAGCCTCGTGGAATAGATGAGCCGGATCCGCGTGCGTAGAGCACCGGACCCGGCTCTTTTATAATGATGCGAACCGTTTTGCATTTCGAGAGCCGAGATTTGAAGGGAGCGCCACGTGCGCGTACTCAAACGAGCCCTAGCGATCGTGTATCTTGCCGCCGCCATCGTGGCGCTGGGTACGCTTGTCTGCCAGTTTTGGGGGCCGTATACGTATCGCTTTATGCTGCTGATGCGCGACCCCATGCCGCGCATTGTCGTGACGGCATGCGGCGGAGTTGTGGCGATTGGCGTGCTGGTAAGCTTCTTCCGCCTGATGTTTGCTCGTCGCGAGCCGTCCTGCGTGCATCCGGCGGGGGAGCGCAATATCGAGGTCACGCTCGCGGCGCTTTCTTCGTGCGCCAGGGCTGCTGCAGAGCGCGACGATCGCGTGATGATCGAGCATGTCGAGGCCCGCGTCCAAGGTTCCGACGATTCGCACGTCCGTTTTAAGGTCGAGGCTATCGCGCTTGACGATAAGGACGTGGCATCTCTGGCTACCGCGATGCAGCAGCGCATCGAGGAAGCTTGCGACACCATGCTCGGCACGCCGGGTACGACCACGCGCGTCCGTTTTTTGCCGTCCAAGACTACCGTCCAGACCGTGGAGGTTTCCGGTGAGTGATACCAATCAAGATAAGACCGCTCGTACGCCGCGCCTGACGATTGACCAGAGCGCCAC
>DBEZQF010000037.1:0-4022 GCA_048254795.1 Collinsella sp.
GGGGTCGCCGGCGACAACGGTGACCAGATCGGCCCACTCATCGACGGTAAAGTCGCGCTCGGGGCAGGCACCGGTAAAGTGATAATCGACCTCGTTGGCACCGCAGGCCCACTGTTTGGACTCGCGCAGGCTCTCGTCGCACACCAGACGGATGCCTTCGGGCAGGTTAACCGGTCCGATAAAGCCCTTGTGCAGACCGTAGGTCTGGAGCTCCTCGACGGTCATCATGCGATAGCCTTTGCCAAAGACGTGCTCGGCCTTGCAGTCGTTGAGCTCATGATCGCCCGGAACGATGGCCACAACAGGCTTGCCCTCGGCGTCGATGAGAGCCAGGGACTTGCGCGTGCCGTTCTCGGGGAACCCAAAGAACTTGGCAACGGCCTCGATGGTGCCCATACCCGGAGTCTCAACCTTGGTAAGCGTACCATCGCCGGGGCCCTCGGTCACAACGACCTTGGTGCTTGCAGCCTCGTCATCGGCAGCAAAGCCGCAATCGTCGCAGTAGACCAGCGAAGCCTCACCGGCGTCGGCCAAAGCCATGTACTCGACGGAGGTATCGCCACCGATCTCACCGGAGTCGGCGACAACGGGCAGGGCCTTGATGTAGCAGCGCTCGCAAATGTTGGCATAGGCCTGCTTCATCTTGTCGTACTCCTCCTGCAGGCTCTCCTGCGTGGCGGAGAAGCTGTAGGCGTCCTTCATGATGAACTCGCGGCCGCGCATCAGGCCAAAGCGGGGACGGAACTCGTCGCGGAACTTGTCCTGAATGTGGTACAGGTTGACGGGAAGCTGCTTGTAGGAACGCAGCTCATTGCGAACCAGGGCGGTCACGGTCTCCTCATGCGTGGGGCCCAGCACGAACTCGCGGCCGTGGCGGTCATCAAAGCGCACGAGCTCCTTGCCATAGGCGTCGATGCGGCCGGACTCGCGCCACAGCTCAGCGTCGACCATAATGGGCATCATGAGCTCCTGGGCGCCGGCAGCGTCCATCTCGTCGCGCACGATGTTCTCAATCTTGCGGATCGAGCGCCAAGCAAGCGGCAGGTAGGAATACAGACCGGCGGCCTCCTTGCGGATCATGCCGGCACGGAGCAGCAGGCGGTGGCTGGCGAGCTCAGCGTCCGCCGGATCCTCTTTAAGCGTCGGCGCATAGAGCTTAGACATATACATTGCTCGAGTCATTTACTTCTCCTCAATAAGTTTGTCGACCTCTGCCATAAGCGCGTCGACAATATGGTCCTCAGCTACTTTACCAATGATCTGGCCATGCGAAAAGAGCAAGGCCTGACCACGTCCGCAAGCAACGCCCAGGTCGGCATCAGAAGCCTCACCGGGGCCATTAACGGCACATCCCATCACAGCGATCGAAAGCGGCGCGGAGTAGTTCTTAAGCCGCTCGGTGACCTCCTCGGCGATGGGAATGAGGTTAACCTGGCAGCGGGCGCACGTGGGGCACGAGACAATCTCGGGGCCACGGCGACGCAGGCCCAGCGACTGCAGAATACCCCAGGCAACCGGCGGCTCCTCAACCGGATCGGCCGTAAGCGACACGCGCATGGTGTCACCGATGCCCTCGGACAGCAGAATACCCAGACCCACCGAGCTCTTGATAGTGCCCTGCAGCTTGGTCCCCGCCTCCGTCACGCCCAGGTGAAGCGGAACATGGGGAATCTCGCGCGAGAGGGCTCGATAGGTATCAAGCGTCGTTTGCACGCTATGGGCCTTGGCCGAAAGCACAATGTTGGTAAAGCCGCGGTCTTCAAAATGCTTGACAAAACGCTCGCTCGACATCACGAGCTTTTCGGGCTGCGTGAGGTCGTCGCGCTCGGCGATATCCTGCTCGAGTGAACCGGCATTGACGCCGATACGAATCGCACAGCCCACGGCACCAGCAGCATCGATCACCGCGTCAACCTTGGCCCAATCGCCGATATTGCCGGGATTGATGCGCAGCTTGGCAGCACCGGCCTCAACGGCACCAATGGCGAGCTTATGGTTAAAGTGAATATCGGCGACGATCGGCACCGGGGACTCAGCACAGATGGTACGAAAGCCCTCGAGCGCGGCCTCGGTGGGTACACTCACGCGCACGATATCGCAGCCCGCCTGCGCCAACGCGCGAACCTGCCCAAGCGTTGCCTGGGCATCAGCGGTATCAGTGCAGGTCATGGACTGAACCACCACCGGCGCGCCGCCGCCGATCTGCACGCCGCCCACATGCACGGGGCGCGTCAGCTCGCGCGGCAAAGAATGGGTTAAAGACAATCCAAACACTCCCCTACAGAATAAATCGAAGGATGTCGGAACGAAGCATATAGACAAACAGCAGCGCGAAGAGCGCGATGCCCACATAGCTCACAATCGTCTGAGCCTTGAGAGGCAGCTCGCGACCCGCAATCTTTTGAATAATCTCGATGACTAACTTACCGCCGTCGAGCGGGGGAATGGGCAGCAAGTTCATAAAACCCAGCGAGAACGAAATGAGCGCGGCAAACGACAGGAACGTTACGGGGCCGGCAGCAGCCGCCTGAGAGGACATGACGCTGATGCCCACGATCGACGAGGACTGGTCGAGAATCTCCATCGTATGCTGCGGCTGGAGTAGGCGCATCACGCCCTCCGCTGTCTGCACGACATAGGAGAAAGACAGGCGAGCCGACGTGATGGGGTCTAAACGGACCACCTGCGTAGAGGCATACACACCTAGGCGCTCGTCCTCTTTGAGCGCAACCGTGGTCGAATGCTGCTTGCCGTCACGCTCGTACTCGATGGCGATATCGTCCTTACCGGCAGCCTTGCCGATAGCATCGTAGACGTCCATCCAAGTGGAACATGAGACACCGTCGACCGAAAGGATCGCGTCGCCGCCCTCGATACCCGCCTTGGCGGCAATAGACCCCTCGTCAACCTGACCGATCACGTTGGTATCCATCGGCACGGTGACACCCGCAATAGAGTAGATGCTCATAAGCAGCAAAAAGCCCGTCAAGATATTGACGAGAATGCCCGCGAGCAGCATAAAGGCGCGCTTGAGAAAACCCTGGCCAAGATAAGTGTGCGAACGCTCTTGCGCCAAGAAATCAGCCTCGCCGCACGGCAGCTCCCACACATCGCCCTCGGCAGTCGCATGCTCTCGATCGAACCGGCGGCCGTCAAAGGTGGTGTAGCCCGCCGCGTCTCGCGGCAGCGTCTGATACTTGGTGGGATAGTAGCTCGGCGAGGGCTTCTCCCCTTCCTCATACCAGGGCGCGATGGAGCCCCAACCCAAGAGCAAGGCACATGCCTCGAGCACATCCCCCTCGGGCAGCTCAAGTTCGGCGGCAAGGTCGGCAACGGTCACGCGACCATGACGATAGATAGCCGCGAGCACGCGATCGGCGCACGAGACGTCGGTCGGATCCATACCGCAGATGGCAGCGTAGCCACCCAGCAGCAGCGGGGTCACGCCAAACTTAGTTCCAATGCGACGCGACGTGTAATGGATGTCAAAGCGGCACGGAAGGCCCAAAAAGAACTCGGTCACACGGACGCCGCAGGCACGCGCCGCCAAAAAGTGGCCGCCCTCGTGCAAAAACACGAGGACGGAAAGCATCAGCAGGCCCCAAAAGACCGATGAAAGAACGCTCAGAACAGTATCCATAAAACGAAAAAGCAATCCTTATGGGTTAGGAACGGGTTGCGGCGAGCACCTGCGCAGCTTTTTCACGCGCCCACGCATCGATGTCGCGAAGCTGCTCAAACGAATCGACCGCCTGCATATCGTGGGCATCCATGCAGGATTCCACAATGCGATCGATATCGGTAAAGCTGCAGCCATCGTGCAGAAAGGCATCGACGGCGACCTCGTTGGCGGCATTGAGCACGCACGGCATGGTGCCACCCGTCTTGCCGGCACGCTCGGCCAGTGCCAGACAGCGGAAGGTATCCATGTCGGCAGCATCAAACGTGAGCTGCCCCAGCTCGCGGAAATCGATACGAGGCGCCGGGGTATCCCAACGCTCGGGATACGAGAACGCGAACTG
>DBEZQF010000038.1:0-2165 GCA_048254795.1 Collinsella sp.
CAATGAGCGGCACCGCGCTTCCCGGACGCGGCACACGTTGTAATAAGTAAGCCCATACTATCCACTTATGAACACCCTCGGCAACGCGAAGGCGCGGTCGGTTCGTTTTAGCGTCCGAACGGTTTGCAAGCCCGCCCAACGTGCAATAAAACGCTTTCCCGCGATGTAATAAAAAAGGTGGCCGGAAAACCCGACCACCCTTGCACATCCTTTGGATGCCACAGTTTACTTGCGGACGACCTTGACGATGGCGTCACCGGCGGCGACGGCGGAGTCGGCCTCGACGGCGAGTTCGACATCGGCAAACTCGGCGGTGTTGGACACGGCCACGACGACGCAGTCCTTGTAACCGGCAGCGGCGATCTTGGCGCGGTCGATCTTGAGTATGGGCTGGCCGGCCTTCACGACGTCGTCGGCCTTGACGAAGCCCTCGAAGCCGTCACCGTTCATGTTGACGGTATCGACGCCAACGTGCACCAGAACCTCGATGCCGCTATCGGACTGCAGACCCACGGCGTGACCCATGGTGACGGTCACCTTACCGTCGCAGGGAGCGTAGACCAGATCGTCCTCGGGCCACACGGCACAGCCCTTGCCCAGAACCTCGCCACCAAAGACGGGATCGGGCACGTCGGCCATCTTGATGACCTTGCCCTTGACGGGCGAGCACAGCACGTCGGCGCCAGCAGAAGCAGAGATGGAGGCCGGAGCAGCGGCAGCCGCGGGCTCAGCCTTCTTCTTGAACATATCAAACAGACCCATACGTTTTCTCCTCTTGATTAAGCGCAACGTTGTGCGCATGCCTATGGTAATTATAGTGCCAAATGGTTCAAATGCTAAGGTGGGGACTCGAATCGCGAGCCCTTCCCTGTAGCGCTCGTGGAATGGAGCGTCTCCTTTGCATCGCGGATCGATAAGCCGAGTATCGCCCGCGCACGGGACGGGCAGAAGCGGGCGCGCCAAACCCGGCACTTCTTTTCGCTCTCGAGTCCTGTCGCCGCCCCGTCCCTGACACTTCCTGATACCGACCGAAACGTGCCAAAATAAAACCGTCCCTTTTTGGTAGGTTTGGCGAGTGTGGATTTTCGGACGCTTAACTAACGAGCGTGGATAATCTCCCACTTTGAGCCTGCACACAGGCCAAAAACGGGAGATTATCCACGCTCATTCCTGAGTAGTCATTTATGAACGTCCCCAATGACTAGTCCGGCAACGCCGATGTTTCGGCAACGACAGCGAGCGAGCCGCATTCGGAGCAAGACGACGCCGCAGGTAGAGAACGGACAGCGAGCGGGTCGCATTTGAGACAAGGTGACGTGAAACGAAAGGGCGCTGACCTTCTGGTCGCGCCCTTGAAGTTGAACGTCAGATTGTCCAAATGCGGCCCGCGCAGCGTCGAGCAGTTACGGCGTTTGGTAAAACGCCGTAACTAACGTGCTCCGTACTGCTCGTAGTAGGCGTCGATGGCGGTCTTGAGCTCGTCGTCGATGACAACCTTGCCGTCGATCTCGTGGTTGTAGAGGGTCTCGACGACCTCGGCCATGGAAACGATGCTCGCGACGGGGAAACCGTACTTGGCCTCGATCTCCTTCTGCGCGGTGGTCACACCGCCCTTGCCGACCTCCATGCGGTTGAGAGACACGATCAGGCCCTTGATCTCGACATCGGCAGCAGCCTTGACCTTAGGATAGGTCTCGTCGATGGACTTGCCGCTGGTGGTGACATCCTCGACCATGACCACGCGGTCGCCGTCCTGGGGCTCGTAGCCCAGCAGGTTGCCCTTGTCGGCACCGTGGTCCTTGGCCTCCTTGCGGTCGCAGCAGTACTTGACCTCCTTGCCGTACAGCTCGTGGTAGGCAATTGCGGTCACGACGGCCAGGGGAATGCCCTTGTAGGCCGGCCCAAACAGCACGTCAAAGTCGTCGCCAAAGTTATCGTGAATGGCCTGGGCGTAATACTCGCCCAGCTTCTTGAGCTGGTAGCCCGTCACGTAAGCACCGGCGTTCATAAAGAACGGGGACTGACGGCCGCTCTTGAGCGTAAAGCTGCCGAACTTAAGGACGTCGGACTCGACCATAAACTTGATGAACTCTTGCTTGTAAGCCTCCATGCGGGCTCCTCTCGTAATCGCGTACGTGCCTTCCAGTTTAGCGCAGGCGAAGCGT
>DBEZQF010000039.1:0-1064 GCA_048254795.1 Collinsella sp.
ATCCTTTCTCTTCCGGGCGCGCGGGCCGAGTCGCCGTGCCCGCGCGCCTTACCTTTCGGGTTCACCATCCATGGTGGGGCGCGTTTCTAACGAAGCCGTAACGGCCGTTGGGCTCTTTTGGCGCCAGCCAATCTCGACCCGTACGCCACTCATGGTATGTTTATCGCGATAACAAGGACGGAGGTGCTCGTGGCACGCAATAAGTACCCGGAGGAGACGGTCGAGAAGATTCTCGACGTTGCCGAGCGGCTCCTCGTGGAGCGCGGCTACGAGCACACCACGATGATCTGAAGAGCAATACGCTAAATCGAAAAAGGTAATCGAAGCCGCGCCTGTGGACTTATCGAGGGTCGAGATTCCCGCCCCATCCATCGGCACCCAGCAGAAGGTCGTCGACATCCTCGACCGCTTCGGCACCCTAACCAAATCGCTCACCGACGGTAGGATAAACCCCCATGAATATATGAATTGACCTGCTGACTCCAATGAAGATTGGAGGGTAACTGCCAGGGGTGACGGCCCAGCGAGTGTTATTTTGCGAGCTATGCGCATTGAAAGCGACCTTTCGTGGTATAAACTACTTGCCGGAAGCCGCGGCTTTCAGAGTACGGCTTACGTGTACGTTTAACCTCCGTGGGCGACGGGGTGCCGCAAGGCGTAGAATATCGCCCACCTGTAGGGGCCTGCAGCGATGCGGGCCCCGCTTCGTATGAGGGGGCGTAACCGATGAAGATCGTATCCATCTCCCAGGACTTCTTCGACCTCGTCGATGGCGACCGTGAGCTCATGCTTAAGCACAATCGCCCCTGCATCGTGGTGGTGAGGCTGCGTTTCCGCGGAAAGCGCAGGGACTTCGCCGTGCCGCTGCGTTCCAACATCGCCCCTAACGTGCCCAAAGACCAGTACTTTGCGTTGCCACCCCGCCCCACGACGCGCCCCGGCTGCCGCCACGGCATCCACTACATCAAGATGTTCCCCATAACCAAGGCCTACCAGCGCCGCTTCAGGACCGAGGGCTCGGCCTACTACGAGACGCTCCAGCGCATCATCGATGGCAACACCAA
>DBEZQF010000040.1:0-6080 GCA_048254795.1 Collinsella sp.
CGCCCCCTCCCGCGCACGGAACGGGAGGGGGCTAAAGGTAGGAGTCTACCGGTGGGTTGACCCCACCGGACAGACGATGACCAGGTGATCCTTTACAGGATCGTCAAGGTTTCCGTGGGGTACCCGTTGGGTACTTAGAGCAACACGCAGGCGACGGTCAGGATGATGGCGCAGACGACGGAGAGCGCGACGATGAGCTTAAGGGCAAACTTGAGCCAGGTCGTCCACTCGATCTTGGCCAGGGCGAGACCGCCCATGATGGCGCCGGAGGTCGGGGTGAACAGGTTCACGACACCGATGGCGGCGGAGAAGATCATGACCATGACCTCGGGCGAGAAGCCGAGCTTAACAGCCAGCGGTCCCATGATGGGCATGGAGACGGTGGCCATACCGGAGGTCGAGGGGATCAGGAAGGACAGGCCGAAGTAGACCAGGAAGCTCATGGGAGCGAAGATCACACCGGACAGGCCAGCCAGGGCATTGGCGGCAGCGTCGAGGACGTAGACGTCGAGGCCGGTGTTAGCCATGAGGACGGAGATACCACGAGCGAGGGCGATGACGAGAACAACGGACATCATGTCGGCAGCGCCGGTGATGAAGGTGTTGACGATCTGCTTCTCGGACAGGCCACCGATGATACCGATCAGGACAGCCATGAGGAAGAACCAGGTGGAAGCCTCGTCGAAGTACCACTGGCCAATGGGCAGGCCGGTGATCAGGGCAGACCAGCCCTGGACGACGGCGTTACCGTCGGCATCGTAGACAGCGCCAGCGTCAAAGAAGTTGGCGACGCCCTCGTTGAGGTCGGCCAGCGGGATGAAGCCGACGATCATGACGACGAAGGTGAAGGCAAAGGCGATCAGAACACCCTTCTGACGACCGGTGAGCTTGACCTCATTGTGAACCTCGGAAGCAGCCTTGCCGTGAGCCTCTTCGGCGTCCTTGAGCTCCTGCATCGACAGGATGGTGGAACCCTTGTCAGCCTTGACCTTCTTGGCATAGCTCATGACGAAGAAGATGGACATAGCGGTAGTGACAATCCACAGGACGGCACCGAGGCCGATGATGATGGACTGGTTGACCTCAATGCCAACGCCGGTCAGAGCGTCGACGGCAGCGCCGACGGCGAACGGGTTAACCGTGGAGCCCAGGCAGCCGCAGCCAGCGCCGAGCAGGACGGTGGCGGCACCGACCATCGGGTCGAAGCCAGCGGCCATCATGGTAGCGGCAAGCAAGGCGTAGAAGGGAACGGTCTCCTCGCACATACCATAGGTGGTACCACCGAGGGAGAAGATGAGCATCAGCACGGGAATGAGCATGATCTCATTACCCTTAAGCTTCTGCACCAGGACGGCGATGCCGTTGTCCAGGGCGCCGGTCTCGGTCATCATGCCGAGGAAGCCGCCCAGGATCATAACGAAGAGGCAGACGGGCAGAGCGTCAGCGAAGCCCTTAATCGGGGCGGTGCAGAAATCGCTCAGACGGGCGGCAGTAACCGCGCCACCGGACGTGCCGGAGACGATAACGGTAATCACTGCGACAATTGCCAGCAGAGCAAGAAGAATGGTGAACGATGAAGGCATACCGCGCTTTTTCTTAGCGGTCTCAGTCATAGTTCTCATCCCCCCTTCATAAATCATTTACTGATCTCGCCCGAAGCGGCTCTTCCGTGCCGTGCCTGCCGCCTGGTGCGAGATATTTACCAGACAAAGCCGCTCGGGGTGTGCAGCAAGACACCCCGAGCGAGATGCTAGATGCTCTTACTTGAGCGTGGCGTACATGACAGCCTTGATGGTGTGCATGCGGTTCTCGGCCTCGTCGAAGACCTTGGAAGCGGGGCTCTCGAAGACCTCGTCGGTGACCTCCTGCTCGGTGATGCCGAACTGCTCGCACTTCTCGGCGCCAATCGTGGTGTTGGTGTCGTGGAAGCTGGGCAGGCAGTGCAGGAAGATGGCACCCGGGTTGGCCATAGCCATGACCTCGGAGGTAACACGATACGGGGTGAGCTGAGCGATACGCTCGGCCCAGACCTCGTCGGGCTCGCCCATGGAGACCCACACGTCGGTGTAGATAACGTCGGCACCGGTGACGCCGTCCTTGACGTCGGTGGTCAGCTTGATGGTGCAACCGTTGGCCTCGGCGATGGGCTTGCAGGCCTCGATGACGTCGTCGGCGGGCATGCACTCCTCGGGACCGCAGGCCACGAAGTTCATGCCGAGCTTGGAGCAGACGACCATGAGGGAGCGAGCGACGTTGTTCTTGCAGTCGCCCATGAAGACGAGGGTCTTGCCCTTGATGTCGTAGTTGAAGTTCTCCTGGACGGTCAGGATATCGGCGAGCATCTGGGTGGGATGCCACTCAGTGGTCAGGCCGTTCCACACGGGCACGCCGGACTTAGCAGCGAGCTCCTCGACGTCGTCCTGGGCAAAGCCACGGAACTCGATGCCGTCATACATGCGGCCGAGAACGCGGGCAGTGTCCTCGATGGACTCCTTCTTGCCCATCTGCGACGAACCCGGATCGAGGTAGGTGACGCCCATGCCCAGATCCATGCCGCCGACCTCGAAGGCGCAGCGGGTACGAGTAGAGGTCTTCTGGAAGAGCAGAACGATGTTCTTGCCCTCGAGATAGCGGTGCGGAACGCCAGCGCGCTTCATATCCTTGAAGTTCTTGGAGAGCTTGAGCAGGTACTCGATCTCCTCGGTGGTGAGGTCGAGAAGCTTGAGGAAGCTACGGCCGGAGAGGTTAACACCCATGGTTCGATTCCTTTCGAAGAAATGAATTACGTAAGTATCAGTGTTGCCCGTTTAACGGGCGAAGCCGGTGCGGTTGTAGGGGGACCGCACCGGAAACGGAAAGACTTAGAGGTCCTCGCGCCAGAAGGGCATGCTCATGCAGCGCGGGCCGCCGCGGCCGCGGGAGAGCTCGGCGGAGGGCACGACGAGAAGGTCCAGGCCCTCCTTGTACAGCACGTCGTTGGTGACGGTGTTGCGGGCGTAGACGCAGATCTTGCCGGGCTCGACGCACAGGGTGTTGGAGCCGTCGTTCCACTGCTCGCGGGAGGCCGCGATCGGGTCGCCGCCGCCGCAGGGGATCAGCTTGACCTGGTCGACGCCGGTGGCGTCCTCCAGGACGTGCTCGAGGGTGTCCTCGATCAGGCGGATGTTCACGTCGCCCGGGTTCTTGCCGGCGGTCAGCTCGTAGACGCGCAGGGTGCCCATGATGGCGGGGTGGATCGTGAACTTATCGACGTCGATCTGGGTGAAGACCGTGTCGAGGTGCATGAAGGCGCGCGAGACCGGGATGTCGAAGGCCAGGATGCGCTCGACCTTGGAGTCGGAGTTCCAGAAGATGTTCTGGGCCATGACGTCGATCGCGGCGGCCTGGGTGCGCTGGGAGATGCCGACGGCGAGGGTCTTCTCGTTGATGTTCAGCACGTCGCCGCCCTCGGTGTGGAACTGGCAGTCGCGGCGGAAGTACAGCGAGACGTCCTTGTAGTCGGGGTGGTACTTGAAGACGTACTTGCCGTACAGGGTCTCGCGGTTGCGGGTGACCGAGTACATGCGGTTGAGGTTGACGCCCTCGCCGACGACCGCGAACGGGTCGCGGGTGAAGTAGAGGTTGGGCATCGGGTCGATGATCAGGTCGGACTCGGACTCGGAGTTGACCAGGGAGTCGAGGGTCGTGGAGGCCGTGAGGGGCATGTCGATCTCGGACTTGGTCATGCCGGCCATGGTCTTCTTGACGAACTCGAGGTTGTCCTCGATGGAGTCCAGCTTCTCGCGGACGATCTGCGGCATGTGCTGGCCGCGGATGCCGGCCTCGGCGATGTACTGGTCGGTGAACTCGGCGCGGGCGCCGGGGACCTGGTCGAACACCTCGGCGACGAGGTTCTCGAGATAGAGGACCTCCACGCCCTGGTCCCTCAGGATCTGGGCGAAGGTGTCGTGCTCCTGCTGCGCGACCTCCAGGAACGGGACGTCGTCGAACAGGAGTCGCTCGAGCTCGTCGGGCGGCAGGTTGAGGAGCTCGTCGCCGGGACGGTGCAGGCAGACCTTCCTGAGCTTGCCGATCTCGGAAGGCACGTGCAGACCTTTCGTCATGGCCTCCTACCTTTCTTTCGGGCCCTTGTCAGGGCCGATTCGTTAGCGCCCCTCCGTGTGAGGCGTTATTGCTGACGACATCTTTATATCCAAAATCAGCTCATACTTCCACCTTGCCCCCGAACGGTTTTTTATAGGGGGTGAACGGCATACACATATACTTCACGCATGGCACACTTCATCTTAATAAAGCGTATTTACGTGCTTAAACGCGTTTTCAATCCTAAAATCAAATGGAACTTAACTTTGTTAAATCATCCTCAAATTGCATATTTTCACTAAAGCTATGAATAGAATTAGCGGTTCATACCGCGTCTCAACCATTTTCATTTTTATTCAGAAAAAAGATTGTCCTATTCATTTCTGGTAAATAAATTACCGTTTACCAGACGCTTGATACCGTTCACCGGAAACTCAGTATAAGGCCCAGCGGATACCGACTCGCTTTACGGCTCCATTTGTAACAACTTGACTTCTCGGTATAGAAAAACGGACCCGCTTCACTAGGGAAACGGGTCCGTTTTCGATTATCTTCGGCTAATTTGGATAAGGCCCTCGAAGATCATCGGAATCCTAGCGATCGAACTCCGCCAGTGCCTCGCCCAAAAGCCTCAGGCCCTCGCGCAGAACGTCCTCGCTCGCGCAGTAGCCCAGGCGTGCGCCGCAGGGAAGCTCAAAGCGGCTGCCGGGTACCAGCAGCACTCCCCTCTCGGACAGCAGGCGCTTGCAGAACTCCTCGTCGTCCTCGGGAATATCAAGCTGGATAAACGAGGTGGACACGCCCTGCGGCGCCGTCCAGGAAACGCGGTGCTGCGTATCGATCCAAGCCTGCGCGATATCGCGGTTGCCAAACACGATCTTGCGATTGCGCTCAAGGATCTTGTCCTTGTGCTCAAGCACATAGGTCGCCAGGGCATCGTTGAACACGCCGCCGCAGATCATGGTGTAATCGCGATAGGTGCGGATGCGGCTGGATATCTCTTCGTCTGCCACGACCCAGCCCACGCGGGCCGCAGGCGTCGAATAGGTCTTGGACACCGAGTTGGTGACAATGGCATTCTCGTACACGTCAGTCATCGACATAAAGGCCTCGGTGTTCTCAAGCGGCAGATACACCTCGTCGCACAGCACGTAGGCGCCCACCGAACGGGCGATCTCGGCAATCTGGCCGAGCATATCGGCATCGAGCACCGTACCGATGGGGTTCGATGCGTTGTTGATGCAGATGAGTCTGGTGTTGGGGCGCACCAAGCGCTTGAGTTCCTCGATATCGGGCTTCCAGCCGAGTTCCTCGCGAAGCTCCCAATACTCGACCTCGGCGCCCAGCGTGCGCGGAATCTCGTAGAGCGGCGCGTAGGTGGGCCACTCGGCGATAACATGGTCGCCGGGCTCGACCACAGCCATGATGGCGTTGAGGTTAGCGCCCGTGCAGCCATTGGTCTGCAGAATGTGATCGGGATTGACCTCCCGACGATACAGCTTGGCAACCTCGGCCTTAAACTCCGGCGAGCCCTCGATCCAGCCGTAGTTCATCTTCTCGCGATCCAGGCGCTCGTAGAACGTGGCGCCGTCCTGTTCATCAAGCGCGCGCAGCTCGCCCATGGTGAGCGACGAGATCGTCGACTGGGCGATGTCCCACGTGGCGCTCTTCTCCCAAACGTTGAGCCATTCCTCAACGCCAATCGTCTTGATGTCCATGGCCAAGCTCCTTACAAAAGCAGTCATCCAATCGTGTTGACGTCCCTCATACAAGATTGGGGCGGTGCGAAAACCCGCACCGCCCCAATGGGAGACATCTAATTGCAGCTAGATGTATGTATTATGACCTGTACGGGTCCTAGAAGACCCTAGAGGTCCTCGCGCCAGAAGGGCATGCTCATGCAGCGCGGGCCGCCGCGGCCGCGGGAGAGCTCGGCGGAGGGCACGACGAGAAGGTCCAGGCCCTCCTTGTACAGCACGTCGTTGGTGACGGTGTTG
>DBEZQF010000041.1:0-2971 GCA_048254795.1 Collinsella sp.
CCTGGGCGTGCTCGAGCGCGGCATCATCGAAGGCCGCCGCACTTACGGCAACCTGCTCAAGTACCTCAAGACCACGGTGAGCTCCAACTTTGGCAATGTGCTGTCCGTGACCGTCGCGAGCCTGTTCTTGCCGTTTTTGCCTATGAGCGCTCTGCAGCTGGTGCTGCTATCGCTCGTCTACGAGATCGTGTGCATCGCGCTGCCGTGGGACACCGTCGATGACGCCTGGACTGCCCGTCCGCGTGCTTGGGATGCCGCGTCCATCAAGGGCTTTATGCTCGAGCTGGGCCCCGTGAGTTCGCTGTTTGACATCGTGACTTTTGCCGTGCTCTTCTTTGTGGTGTGCCCTGCCACCGTAGGCGCAAGCTGGTCCGAGCTCGCCGGGACGGGCAACGTCGCGGGTATAGCGACCTTTGCTGCGCTCTTCCAAAGCGGCTGGTTTGTCGAGTCCATGTGGTCGCAGACACTCGTGGTCCACATGCTGCGCTCCCCGCGCCTGCCGAGCCCGCGCGACCACGCCGCGCCCGCGCTGTGCGCGCTCACCGTGCTAGGCCTGGCGCTTGTCACCTGGCTGCCGGCAAGCCCCATCGCCGATGCGCTCGGCCTCATGGCACTGCCCGCGAGCTTTTTCGCGCTGCTCATCGGCATCGTCACCGCCTACATCGCGCTCACTCAGCTGGCAAAGCGCCGCTACATTGCCCGCCATGGCGAGCTGCTGTAGCAAGCAAGCGGAAAACACCCTGCCAGCTGCCATTACCGCTACCACAGCTGCCGACGCCGCTACCGTTGCCTCTGCCGCCGCCGCAGTCTATCCCCTCAGCAGTTGCGGTGAAATAGTTCCTGTTTAAGGTCCCGTGACTTTAATTTAGGGACTATTCCACCGCAACTTATTGGAGGATTAGCTAGTCCTTGGGTGTCCAGGACCAGAAGAAGTTGATAAGGGCCACACGTGAGGTGGTGCCGGTCTTTTTGTTGATCGAGGAAATGTGACGGTAGAGCGTGGAGCGCGAAAGGAAAAGCGTTGTGGCGATGTCCTGAACGCTCTGGTCCGAAACGACCAAGGCCGCAAGAATATCGCGCTCGCGCTCTGTAAGCTCAAAGGTGGCGACGAAGGCATCGAGGCGTTCATCGGACGTGAGCTCCGCTGCCTCCACGGGCTCGGGGTCGGAGCATGTGGGCGCAAGATCCCCACCAAGATCATCGGTGGCAGGCGCCAGCTCGTCCCGTATCACGGCGTCATCGGCTCGTTGCCCCAACTGTCCCAGCAGCGTAATCGCAATGCCCACAAACATCACGAGCGCCGCGCCGACCGCAGTCAGCACGTTTTGACTCGAGATGATCGCCACTGCCGGCGCCGTCACGAACATCGAGCACACGTTGTTGACGACGCGACCCATGCACGGCCAAAAATATGACCAGCGCGCATAAAGCGAGACGGCGGCATATTTTGTGGTAAAGAACACCACAAAGAAGCCTGAGCCCAGATAAAAGATGATCGTGGCAGCAAGCTCGTTGCCGCCATTGCCGTCGACGATGAGCACAAAGAACGAAAGCGTGGACAACATGGCGGCGCATGTCATGCCGATATTCATATACGAGCGGCCGTGCAGGTCAAATAGGACGCCAGCGGCCAACGAGCTCACGACAAGCAGCAGGCGCGGCCAATCGCCCAAATCGACGGCTCCGACAGCATGCAAGGTCGTGAGGCCAGCGTTGAGAGCGGCGAATACGCCGGAAAGATACACCGTCGCCACGGTCAGGCGAACTACGGCGCGGCGGAATGCCGCCTTTGCCTTGGGATCGTCTTGCCACTTGGCGCCATATTCCAAAGCATCTACCGAAAGTCCGGCAACGCTGGGTTCAAAGTTGGGATCGGACTCGTCGCGCAGTTTGGCGCGTCGGGCACCGTGGAGCAACGCCACCTGCACGATCGCACAAACGACCAGAACAGCCTGCTGAGGAATACCGACAGGCATCACCATGTGGTTGAACACCTGTACCAGAACGCCCATGGCATAGGAAAGTGCTGCGGCCGCGCCAAGCAGGGCGTCCGCGCAAAGCGTCGCGCAAAGTTTGCGTGAGCAGTCGATCCGCAGTAGCCCAGCGCGCAGCACGCCACCAAACCGCCGACGATTACCACCTCGACCTGAGCTGCCATAATCAACAGCAGCAATGCCGCCACCAGCAAAACGCCCGTGATGTCGCTCGTCGCGTCGATAGCATGGGGACGGCGATAGTACAGAACGGGACGCACAAAAAAGCCAATCACGCTCGCGCCGATGACAAGACTCTCATAAATAACGACCTCGTTCGGAGACACGAACTCGGCCATGCGCACATCAAAGAGATACTCGCACGCCAAAAACGTGAAGAAGAACAGCGCCAGGCATATAATCTCCCGAATGCCCCGACGCAAATATGCGGTTGTGTCTCCCATGCCCCTCATGGTTAACCCCCACGCTCAATTGTCTGGAAATCTATTTTAATAAAGAACCAGTCTCAATATCGAAGCCAGGCTCGAAATGCTGCCAATTCGACCCCAGCCGTCCACATCACGCCGCGATTTTGAGCCGCATGGACCAGAAGGGACGCGCGCGATCTCTAGCTCGGCCAGGAGTGTCTCCAACTACCACTCATTTAAGTACGTCCCCAATGAGTGGCCGAAGAGTGTCCCCCGCGACTAGTCGTTTAAGAACGTCCCCAATGACTAGTCAAAAAATGGGCCATGTGTCCCAGTTGTGGAGGCTCCTTGAGCCGTCTGGGTATCGCGAAGGATCGCGCACTCCCCCATCATCAAAAGTGGCACACGCTACCAGTTGATGGGAGGCAGCCATGGGCTTCTTTGACAAGATGTTCGAGAAGAAAGAGTGCGCGATTTGCGGTACCGAGCTGGGACTTCTAGGTAAGACAAAAATCAATGAAGGCTACCTGTGCAAAGAGTGCGCCGGCAAGCTCTCCCCCTACTTTCACG
>DBEZQF010000042.1:0-6656 GCA_048254795.1 Collinsella sp.
GCGGAAGGCCGCGTAGGACACGATGTGGAAGACGGACAGGTAGAAGATGATGAGCGGCAGCTCAAACGCCACGCCAAAGCCGATCATAAAGAGCAGCTCCATGTTGACGTAGTTCTCCAGGTCGGGCAGCGCCGTGGCGACGGCCGAGGTCTCGCCGATAAGCCACTCAAAGCCCGCCGGGATGATGATGAAATAGCAGAAGATGGCGCCCAGGAAGAACAGCACCGTCGAGGCGAGCACCGTGGGCACGACCCATTTGCGCTCGTTGGGACGCAGTGCCGGCAGGAAAAATGCCAGAATCTGCCAGATGATCATGGGCGTGCACATGACCACGGCCATCTTGATGGCCAGCGAGAAGCGCAGGCCAAAGCCGCCGAGCGTGGTGGTGATGTAGAACTTACCGTCCGGCACAAAGGAGCGGATGGGGTCTTCCAAGATGTCGAGCACCACGGGCGTGGCGAAATACAGCACGATGGCGGCGGCAAACACCGACACGACCACGATAGTCAGGCGGCGACGGAGCTCTCCCAGGTGATCGAAGAGCGGCATGCGCGCAGGTCCGATAGGCATTACTCATCGCCTCCCTTCGAGGCGTCGGCGGCAGCGGCGTCGTCCTCGGCCTCGAGCTCGCGGGCGAGCTGGTCGACGACGGCCTTGCGCTTGCGGGGACGACGGGCGTAGAGGTCGGCCGTCGTGGGCTCTACCGGCTCGGGCTCGGGCTCCGGTTCTGCAGCAGGCTCGGGCTCGACGACAGGCTCGGCGGCAGCGGCAGGCTCGGCACCCTCGGCCTCCTCAGCAGCACCCTCGCCCTCGGCGGCAGCCTCGCTCGCGGCCTTCTCGGCAGCAAGGCGGGCACGGCGCTCGGCAAAGGTCTCCTTCTTGGCGGGCGCTGCCGTCTCGGCGGCATCCTTGTCCGCATCGGAATCGTCATCGACGGCAGTCTTCTTGGGCTTGACCGGTGCCGAAGCGGCCTCACTTACCGGATCGATAATCTCAGACTGAACAACGGCCGTCATCTTTTCCTGCGTCTCGCGGAACTGACGGATGGCACGGCCGATCGTGCGGCCCATCTGTGGGAGCTTATCCGGGCCAAACAGCAAAAAGCCGAAGACCACGATGATCGCGAGCTCACCCTCTCCAATACCAAACACACATACCTCCAAGGCTCGATGTGAGTCGAGCCCGCACCGCGCCATTCGGCCGGAACTCGTCTATTCATTCGGTCAAGTATAGCGCCCGGACGCCAAAACGTCCGAGCGCATCACAAACATATGCCAAACGGCACGCCCTTTTGGGCGCAAAGATTATGCAGCGGTGATCGAAATCTCCTGGTCGACACCCAACAGCTGAACCACGCGCATCACCGGGGGCTGCACATTGGTGCAGCTAAAGCGCTTGCCGTGGTCGACCGCGTGGTGTGCGGCGCCCACGAGCACGCCAATGCCCGTTGAATCGATGTAGCTCACCTGGGCAAAATCGAGCTCAACGGACTCAGTGGGCTGCTCGAGCGCCAGGTCGATGGCATTGCGCAGGCTATCGGCGTTAGAGATATCGATCTCGCCGGTTACCTTAATGGTGTAGAGCTCTGGCGTGGGGTTGGTGGAAATACCCAAATCCATGTATATGCTCCTTTACGTATCGAAGGTGCGGATAGTACGGGAAGCCGCGCGTTAGGCGCGCTCGGCACGCGCGAGCTCGGCAGCGACAAGCTTAACGGCCAGCACCAGCACATCGAGCGCGGCCTCCAGGTCCTCGACCGTGGGATAGCTCGGCGCGATGCGGATGTTGGTATCGCGCGGGTCCTTGCCATAGGGCCAGGTAGCACCGGCCGGCGTGAGCTTGACGCCCAGGTCGGCGCAGAGCGCGGCGACCTTTTGGGCCGAGCCCTCGGGACCATCGAAGCTTACAAAGTAGCCGCCGCGGGGATGCGTCCAGGTGGCGCAGCCCGTGTCGCCCAAGCCCTCGGTGAGCTTGCGCTCGACGGCCTCAAAGCGCGGGCGCAAAAACTCGGCATGCTTTTTCATGTGCTCCTTGACCGCCTCGATGGTGGGAAGGAAGCGCACGTGACGCAGCTGGTTGAGCTTGTCGGCGCTGATGAGGCCGGCCTTCAGGCGCTTGGAGAACTCGGCGATGACCGCGGGGCTCGCACCGATAAAGCCGATACCGGCGCCCGGGAAGGTGATCTTGGACGTCGAGGCAAATGCCACCACGCGGTCCTCGGTGCCCGCCGCGCGAGCGAGGTCAAAGATGTTTGCGAGCTCGTCGGTCTCGTCGTACAGGTCGTGCACGCAGTAGGCGTTGTCCCAGAAGATGCGGAAATCGGGTGCGGCCGTGGGCATCTCAACCAGGCGACGCACGGTGTCCTCGCTAAAGGTGATGCCCGTGGGGTTGGAATACTTGGGCACGCACCAGATGCCCTTGATGGAGTCGTCGGCGGCAACCAGGCGCTCGACCTCGTCCATGTCGGGGCCGTTGTCGGTCATCGCGACGGGGACATTCTCGATACCCAGGTCGGCGGTGATGCCAAAGTGACGGTCGTAGCCGGGAACCGGGCACAGGAACTTGACCTTCTTGCCGTCGTGCGCGGCCTCGTAAGCCTCCCAGGGCTCGCTGCCGCACGAGCCGCAGCGCCAGAACATGCCGGCGATGTCATGCTCGATCAAAAGGCTCGACGAACCCAGTACGAGCGTCTGCTCGGCGGGGCAACCCAAAAACTCCCCCGCTAGCTTGCGCGCCGAAGGAATGCCCTCAAAGCAGCCGTAGTTGGAGCAGTCGACGTTGCCGTCGTGCAGATCGGCATCGGCATTGAGGATATCGAGCATGGGTCGAGAGATGTCCACCTGGGAGGGCGACGGCTTGCCGCGGGCCATGTCGAGCGCCAGGCCCTTGGCCTTGACCTCGGCGACCTCGGCTTTGAGCGCCTCGATGGCGGCATCGAGTTCGGTGGTTTCCATCTTCTGGTAGATCGTCTGCATGGGTGCGACCTTTCACGAAGCGGTACGTTGCAATTCTTCTAAGTATAGACCGCCACCGTCGCAACGTTATGAAGCCGTGATAGATTAAGTCCATCGCAATGAATTACGAATCGCCGCGCATGCCGGCGTGGAGCGCCCAAGGAGGCACTATGGAGTACGGATCGTTCCAAGCCGAGGAATTCGGCGACCTGCAGCGCCTGGTCGACGGACTGTTTTACGACCGCCACGCCATCGACCGCCTGGATCTGATCGTACAGGCCGAAATCTTGGACCTGGCGCCCGATCTCATGGAAATCGTCAACCTGCTACCGCCCGGCTATTACGACCGCCAGTCACTTTGCGACCAGATCAACTCCGCCTTGGCCGCCCACGGCTGGGGCGCCATCTACGGCACCGTGGAATAAACCTAGTCATTGGGGCCTGTGGCCAAAAATAGCAAATATGAGTACTGTTACTTTTTTAGTAACAGCGATTTTGAATTAAAAAAGCCAGTCTTGGCCTTTTGTGTCCGGTTTTGGAAGGATGCATCGGCATTTTTCGTCCAGCCACGCAATCGTTAATGCACAGACAGAATAGATTTGTACATTATTTTTCGCGCCTAAAATGAAACGCCGTTTGTGACAGTACTCACAAACGGCGTTTTTTGGCCACTGGGGTGTTCGGCAGGTAGCAAGTACCACTCAAAATCGCGTTTCACACGCGCTCGAGCAGGCTCTGGCGTCTGTTTCTACGCGCCTACTCGTCCTTGGGCGCGGGGTGCTTGCAGACCACACTCATGTAGATCATGCCAAGTACGGCCGCGGTGACAGAGCCGGCGAGAATAGCGGCCTTGGCGGCCAGAACCTCAAACTGGGCCGTCGGGAAGGCAAGGCCACTGATGAGGATCGACATGGTAAAGCCGATACCGCCCAGAATGCCCACACCGGCAATCATGTGCCAGTTGACATTGTGCGGCAGCTCGCAAACCCTAAACTTAACCAGGGCAAACGTCATGCCAAAGATACCAATCGGCTTGCCCAGCAGCATGCCAAAGTACACGCCGAGCGTCACCGGGTCGGTGAGCAGCGTGCTCATGTCCACGCCCACTAGGCGAACCTGTGCATTCACGAACGCAAAGATCGGCAGAATCACAAAGTTGACCGGCGTGGAGATCAGACGCTCCATGCGGATGAGCGGCGGGGTCACGCGGTGCATGACGCGCTCGACCCTGGTGGTCGAGACGGTAAAGTCATGCTGACCCAAGATGTGTGCCTCGTCATCGTAGCGGTCATCGAGCAGCGGCAGGCACTCGCCCAACCAATCGGTGAGGCTATCGAGCTTGACGCCGCACTTGGCCGGGATGGTAAAGGCCAAGATGACGCCAGCAAGCGTAGCATGTACGCCGCTCTTGAACATGCAGAACCACAACAGCAGACCCAGTACCGAATACGGGACAAGGCGGTAATGCTGCGTCTTGTTGAGCCACACGAGCGCGCAGGTCACAAGCGCGGCGGCGCCCAACCAAAACGGATTGGGGCTCTGACCGTAGAAGATGGCGATGGCGGCGATGGAGATGAGGTCGTCGGCGATGGCGAGCGTCGAGAAGAACACGCGCACGCCGTTGGGCACGCGATTGCCCAAAAGCGACAGCACGCCCAGCGCAAAGGCAATATCGGTTGCCATGGGAATGGCCCAGCCGTTGTGCGCGCCGGCATGGTTAAAGATCAGATAGATGCAGGCGGGAACGACGACGCCGCCCACGGCCGCCAGCATGGGAAGCATGGCCTGGCGCGGGTTTTTGAGCTCGCCGACCGTCATCTCATACTTGAGCTCAATGCCCACCAGCAAAAAGAAAATCGCCATGAGGAAGTCGTTGACGAATAGCTCGACGGTGAGACCGGCCGTAAGGTTGCCCAAACCCACATACAGCGGGGTCTCCAAAAAGTGATGGATGGCCTCATAGGCATCGGTATTGGCGCAAATGACGGCGGCGATGGCGGCGAAGACCATGACGGCGGCGGAAATCGTGCCGTTCTCGGCGATGCGCTCCCAGATGTCGTGACGTTCAAAGCGCTTGCGCTCACGAACGTTGAACAGCTGCTCAGTTGCTGCCATGGGCGGCTCCTTTCACGGGAAAGCTCCCGTCTTAAAAAAGCACGGCCCGCCCAAGTGGCGGCGCCGCGCTCTAACGTATTACGCTTGCATCTAGCCTACCCTGCACGACAAGCACGCAGGCGTGGCCGAAAAGCGGAACCACAGGTTGAACATTATTTGCTCAACGGCACGGGCACGCCTGTCCAAGAGACGACGCGGCGACGTGCACAAAAAACGACCGGAGCGCGGGGCGTCCGCGGTCCGGTCGTGGCGTTTGGTCAACTAAACCTAGCAGACGGCCATGATGGGGGCTGCGACCTGCTTCTTACGGGAGAGGACGCCCGGCATCCAGACGCCGTCGTGCTCGTCGGCAATGCCCAGGCCCTTCTGAGCGGCCTCGGTCTCGCCCTCGAGCAGGACCTGCGAGCCCTCCTCCATGATGTCGGTGATGCACAGGACGATGCCGTCAGCACCCTTCTCGGCAGCGTAGGCGCGCATGGCCTCGCGAATCTCGTCGATCATGCCGAGCGCGCGGCTCTTGTCGACGGTCTCGTACTGGCCGATGAGCAGCTTCTTGCCGGCGGGCTCGAACATCTTGATGTCGTTGCCGACCATCTCGGCTGCGGTGAAGGAGCCAGACGGGCGGGTGAGGAAGACCTCCATGCCAAACTTGACCGGGTCGACGCCCACCTGCTCGCCGAGCTTGGCGGCGACGGCGCGGTCGACATCGGTGGTGGTGGGGCTCTTGAGCATGAGCGTGTCGGTCATCATGGCCGAGAGCAGCAGCTTGGCCTGGACGTCGGAAAGCTCAACGCCGAGCACGCCGGCGAGCTTGGTGACGATGGTGCAGCTGGAGCCCCAGGGCAGGCAGATGTAGTGCAGCGGGCCGGCGGTCTCGAAGTCGCCGATGCGGTGGTGGTCGACGACGCCAAAGACCGTGGCGTCCTTAAGACCGGCGACGGACTGGGCAGACTCGTTGTGGTCGGTGAGGACGACGAGCTGACCGGCCTCGACGGACTCGATCACGCGGGGCTCGGCAATGCCGGCGTCGGCGAGCAGCTTGGCGGACTCGGCCGGAAGGTGACCAAGGGCGCAGGCCTCGTAGGTGTTGCCGGCATACTCAACCTGGTTGAGCAGCTGGGACAGGACGACGGCGCTCATGATGGCGTCGTTATCGGGGTTCTGGTGACCAAAGACAAGAACGTTTGCCATGGATATCCTCCACTTGATATGTGTACTTGGACGTAGCTATGGTAGCACGCCGATGCCGAGCCTTCGCAGACGGAAGGGCCACGGCATATTTTGGGGCGCAGGCACGGGGGCCAAGGCTGTCCCTTTTGCACCATGTTGGTGCAATGTAACCTGTCCCCCTTGCACCAGCTATTTACCGGCAGCGCGCAGGGCTACGTAGGCAGCACCGATGATGCCGGCGTCGTTTCCGAGCGAAGCGACCTTAATGGGCGTCTCGCGCGAGGCGGAAAGCGCGTACTGCTTAAAGTGCTCGCGAACCTTGTCGAGGTAGACATCGGCCGAGGCGGAGGCGCCGCCGCCGATGAGGAACATCTCGGGATCAACCACGTTGGCAATAAGCGCCAGTGCGCGGCCGAG
>DBEZQF010000043.1:0-7617 GCA_048254795.1 Collinsella sp.
ACAAAGGCCGTGCCCAGGTAGCCGAGCGCCGAGATAAAGAACGCGGCGACGCCGCCGAGCGAGCGCGTGTTGATGTAGCTCACCACGCCGGTAAGCTCTTGCGGCTTAAGCGGCACCTGGCTGCCCAAGGCGGTAGTGAGCATGACGGCGATAAAGAGGTTCGTCATGGGCAATACACTTGAGCGCAGTGCCTGCGGAATCACGATTTTGGCGAGGATGCGGTTAAAGCTCATGCCCAGCGAGCGGGCGGCTTCCACCTGGCCGACACCGACGGTGTTGATGCCGCTCATAAAGTTCTCGGAACCAAAGGCCGAGCCCAAAAGGACCGTGGCGACGATAACGCAGGTGCGGTAGGGCAGGACGACCTTGAGCGGCGGCAGCGCGTAGACGACGATGATGAGCAGCGCGATGCCAGGGATGTTACGGAAGACCTGGACATACAGGTCGCCAAAGACGCGCAGTGGCTTGAGCGGCGACACGCGCATCACGGTGACGGCGACGGCCAGTACCATGGCGATGGCAAACGACTCAAGCGTCATGCCCCAGGTTGCTAGCAGCGCGTCGATATAGTTCTGGCCATAGAGCGACCAGAGTTCGGAGAGACTCATGCGGACCTCCCGCCGATAAGGAAAGGGACTCCCGTGTGTACGGAAGCCCCGACAACTCAGTGAGGAAACAGTTTACCGCAATAAAGCGCATCGTGCGTTTCCGTATGGTTTCGTTGCGGCCGTTACCAGACTCGCTGACTAGGCGCCGATCTCGGGCGGCTCGGGAACATTGGTGTCGCCCGTACGGTCGCCGATGCAGATCTGCCACAGCTCAGTCCAGGTGCCGTCGTCCTCGATCTTCTTAAGGAAGTCGTTGACAAAGGCGACGCCGTCGGAATCGAGCGGCAGACCGATGCCATAGGGCTCCTTGCTGCCGAAGGGCTTGCCGGCGATCTTGTACTTACCGGGCTCGCGGACCAAGGCGCTCTGCTGCATGTTGTTATCGATGACGTAGGCGTCAACGCGGCCCTGCTGGAGTGCCTGGCGGGCCTCCTCGTCGGTCTTGAACTCCTGCTGGCTGGCCTTGGGAGCGAACTCCTCCAGGATGGCGGGGCCGTTGGAGCCGGACTGGACGGCGACGTTCTTGTCGGCCAGATCTTCGACGCTCTTGATGTCGTCGTTATCGGCAAGCACCAGGATGGCCTGCTGGGTGTAGTAGTAGGGACCGGCAAAGGAGACGAGCTTCTTGCGCTCGTCAGTGATGGTGTAGGTGGCAAAGACGGCGTCGACCTGGCCGTTCTGCAGGACGGACTCGCGCGTGTCCGAGGTCACCTGGGTGATCTCGACCTTGTTCTCGCCCAGAATGTAGTTGGACAGGAGCTGCGCGATGCCGGCGTCGAAGCCACGGGTCTTGCCGTCCTTCTCGTTGAGGAGGGAGAAGAGCGTGGAGGTCTGAACGCCACCGATCTTAAAGACGCCGGCGTCCTTGACGGCCGTGGCCCAGGTGCTGGCGGCGATGGCGTCGTCATCGGCCTTGGGGCCGTTGTCGACGAGCTTGTCGAATGCCTTAGCGTCGAGCGTGGTGGAAGCCTCGGTATCCTCGGAGCTCTTGGAGGAGCCGGCGGCGGAACCCTTGTCGGCCTCGGCGCTGGTGTCGGAGCAGCCGGCAAGACCAAGGCCGGCGACGGTTGCGAAGGTGGCGGCAACGAAGCCGCGGCGGTCGAGAACGACCTGCTGGGAGAGGTTCTTGCTCATGGTAGAACACCTTTCTCAATAAAATCCCTAGCGGTTGAGTAGAGTTATACCCTATCGCGCTCAAATGGGTCAACACGAAATAACTCAGAAACATACTTACCTTATGGGTTATTCTACCTACTAAAAAGGGACAGGCACCTTCGTGGTGGTTTTGGCCGATGCGGCGGCATGCCTTGTTGCTTTGTCTCGATCTGTAACATCTGCAGCCGTTTTTGCCGAGCGACTGTTACAGATCGAGATTTTCTTTTCAGGGGAATTCGAATGTCTCAATCTGTAACATCTGGACGGCCAAAAGGTCTCTATCTGTTATAGATTGAGACAAAGGTCTGGGACTAGGACGTCTTATCCAGATCTGTAACAGTTAGACGGAAATTCGGACCCTAGATGTTACAGATTGAGATAATCGCGTCGCGAAAATAAAAACCTCCGCAGGGGTGCTTTCCTTGCGGAGGTTTTCTTACTCGTTGAGTAGTCTTACGGCTTCGGCGGCCATGTTCTCGACCGTCATGCCGTTCTGAGCGAGCAGCTCGTTGGGGTCGTAGCGGTCGGGGAAGCCCTTGGCGATGCCGAAGGTGCGCGTGCGCAACGGCGTGCATGCCAGATAACATGCCACGCGCTCGCCCCAGCCGCCGTCCAAGACGCCGTCCTCGAGGGTGACGACAACGCGATGCTCGGCGGCAAGGCTGCCGAGGAACTCACGGTCGAGCTCGGTTGCAAAACGCGGGTTGACGAGCGTGGCCTCGATACCGTACTCGGCAGTCAGGCGGTTTGCCACGCGCTCGCCCAGCTCAAAGAAATCGCCGAGCGCGAGCACGGCAACGTCGCGACCCCGGCGCATCACGTTGTAGTGAACGGCGCCGTAGTCGGTGTCTTCGGCGGGCGCAAGGTCGGGACGGCTCACCAGGCCAATACCAGGCACGCGGATCGCCACGGGATGCTCGCGGTGGTCGAGCGACCAGCTCAGCATGGACAGATATTCCTCCATGCAGGCCGGCGCCAAGTAGCGCATGTTGGGAAGACCGCCCAGCATGGAAATATCAAAGAACGAAAGGTGCGTCTCGGACGTGGTGCCAAAGATTGACGCACCAAACACCAGGATGGTTGCGGGGGCGTCGTTGAGGCACAGGTCGTGCCACAGCTCGTCGTAGGCGCGCTGTAAAAACGTGCCGTACACACCAAAGACTGGCTTGGCGCCCGAGCGCGCAAGCGCGGTGGCAAAGGTCACGGCGTGCTCCTCGGCAATGCCCACGTCGACGAACTGTTTGCCGGCGGCAGAGCGAAGCTCGGGTGTAAAGCCCATAATGTAGGGCGTGGCGGCCGTGATGCCAACGACCTGTGGATCGCGCTCGATGGCGGCGCTGAGCGCCTCGCCCGTAATGTCAGCATAGGTGCGCGGCGCGGGCTCGCTCGGATGGCCCGGGCAGAGCTTGCGCCCAGTCGCCATGTCAAACGGACCCACGTGGTGCCAGTGTTCGGGGTCGCTCTGGGCCGGCTCAAAGCCCTTGCCCTTGGCGGTCGAAACGTGCAGCACGATGGGGTGATCGATATCGCGCAGCTCCTGCAGCGCGTCGACGAGGGCCAACACATCGTTACCGGCGTCCAGATAGCGGTAGTCGAGCCCCATCGCGCGGAAAATGTTGCGCTCACAGGCGCCGTTGCTGGCGCGCAGCTCGGCCAGATTGCGATACAGGCCGCCATGGTTCTCGGCAATGGACTGGTCGTTATCGTTGACGATGATGATCAGGTTGCTGTCGAGTTCGGCGGCATTGTTAAAGCCCTCAAACGCCAGGCCGCCCGAAAGCGAGCCGTCGCCAATGATGGCGATGACGTTGTATGCATCGCCCGCCAGGTCACGAGCGTGCGCCAGGCCGCAGCCCAGGCTCACCGACGTGGAGGTATGGCCCATGGCGAACAGGTCGTGCTCGGACTCGTTGGGATTGGCAAAGCCAGAAGCCTCGCCATAGCGTGCCGGGTCGATATAAGTGTACGCGCGCCCCGTCAGCGCCTTGTGGGCGTAGGTCTGGTGCGAAACGTCAAAGACAATCTTGTCGATGGGGGAGTTAAACACGCGATGAAGCGAAACCGTAAGCTCAACGACGCCCAGGTTGGGGGCAACGTGCCCGCCGACGGCGGCGGAGCTTTCGAGGATTGCCTGGCGGATCTCGCCGCAGAGCTGCGGGAGCTCGGCGCGATTAAGAGCCTTGACGTCCTCGGGCGTTGTCGTTTGCGTAAGCAGCATCGTTGTGGGTTACTCCATGCGAATCGAGCGCCGGCGCTCCCTCGGCCGGCACAATTGCACAAAACAGTCTCGCACATTTTGGCGTTTGATATGTGACGGCGGCGCGGTAATTCGCCAACTGGCGGGGCAAAACGTTTTGTCCGATGCCATACTGATAGATTCGATGATGATTTTATTCAATACGTGCAGGCCGTGGCTTGTCGCCGTGAGTCGCTGGAAGGAGGCAGCATGTTCGATACCGTTCGTGCCGAGAAAATCGCGCACGAGGTCGACGATGCCGCCCGCCAGCTGGCCCAGGCGGGCCGCTTGGACCTGACGCACGAGTTTATCCAGCATGGCGACGTGACGGTCTATGCACATGTGACTTCAGTAGCGCGGGCGAGCCTGTCCTTTGCCGAGCGCTTGGGCCGTGCTGGCATTTCGGTCGACCGTGCTTCGTTGTTGCGCGGGGCCCTGCTGCACGATTACTTTCTCTATGACTGGCACGATCCCGACCCAAGCCATCGACTGCACGGATTTCGGCATCCATTTTTTGCCCTGGCGCGTGCGGAGGAAGATTTTGATCTGACGCCGCGCGAGCGGAATATTATCGTGCGCCATATGTTTCCGCTGGTGCCTGTGCCGCCGACGTGTCGTGAGGCTTGGATTGTATGCCTGGCGGATAAATGGTGTGCTCTGCGTGAGACGGTCGCCGGCCGCCTGCCGCGCAAGGACGAGACGGACGATAGCGTGAGTAAAGCATCGAGTGAAAAGAGGAGAGGGTAGACGGTGGGGACCGCGATCGACATGTCCTTTGACGGCGCGATGCTTGCCGCCTGCCCGCTTTCGGCACTGGTGCTCTCGTTTGCCTTCTACGGTTTTTGCGGCTGGGCATGGGAATCGACAGTCTGCGCCATGCTCAACCACGGACGCTTTGCCAACAGCGGCTTTTTGCTGGGACCGTGTTGCCCTATCTATGGCGCGGGCGGCATTGCCTGCTGGCTGCTGTTGCGCGGGATTCCGGATGCCCCGAGCCAGTTTGTCGCTGCAGCGCTCGTATGCAGCGTGATTGAGTACAGCGTAGGCGTGCTGTTGGAAAAAACAACGGGCGCTCGCTTTTGGGACTATTCGCATCTGCCGTTTAACCTGCACGGACGTATCTGTCTGTACTGGGCCTGCGCGTTTGGCCTGGGTGCGTTGTGCATTTGCCGTTTAGTGGAGCCGGCATTGCTGGGGCTGCTTGGCCATCTGCCGGTGCTGATTGTGCGGTTGTCCGCCTTTATCGTCGCGGTCGCGATGATGGTCGACGCGTTGTGCTCATTGGCGAGCTGGCGGCGTCTGTCTGATCAGCTGGAGCGCGTCCGGGCCGACCTTGCCGACCGCATCAACGAGTCGCTTGCCGATGCGTCCGACTCAATGCTCGAGCGCATTCCCGATTCTACGATTGACTCGGTGGCACAGACGCACATCCGTAGCCGTGCCGTTAACGCGTGGCTGGCCGAGCTGGGTGACGCCGCGCTCGATGCCCTGCGCGAGAAGGCTTCGATGCCGACGTTTATCTCGGATGGTGCTCGCGGCCTGGCGCTTGCCGCCCGCCGCGTGGCCGATGCCGCGCCGAGCATGCCGCGTCCGTCGCTCAGTCGTCGCCTTGCCGGCAAGGGCATAAGCCGTCCGGTGCCGAGCGTGTCACTCAGCCGCCGCGACCTGCGCTTCTTCAATGCCTTCCCGCGCTTGCGTATCAACCGCTACGAGGGCGTCATCCGAGCTACCGACCTCCGCGACCGAGCCCGCGAGCTGTTCCGGCGCTAGCCGGGACGGGTGCGCTCACGGCCTCCTTGCTCGCGTATTTCCCGTCCGTTTCGCGCCCGTTGCCGCGCCGTTTCCAAGATTGCGGCACCGTTGGAGACGGCAAGATTTGGGTCGAGCCGGTCGAGGAAGTCATCCGCATCCGTACCGGCGAACACGGTCCCGCTGCGGTGTAGGACAATCTTTCGCCTGACGGGCGTGCCTCTCTTGGGGCGCGCCCGTTCTCGTCTACAATATCGTGCAGACGAAGGAGAGGCATACCCATGATCAAGATGTTTGCGAGTGACTTAGACGGAACGCTGCTGAACGCCCTGCACGAGGCAGATGGGACCATCCGCCGTGCCATTCGCGAGCTGACCGAGGCTGGCCTGCATGTGGTTCCCGCGACCGGGCGCTCGACGCTGCCGGTCGGCGAGCATGGCTTTACGGGCCTGGCGCTTGACGCCTGCTGCTCTAACGGCTCCATCGTGCGCGACAGTCATGGCGAGGTGCTCAAGACCTGGACCATCGATCCGCAGATCACCGAGGAGCTGCTCAAGGAGTTCCCGGACATTTGCTTTGATTGCTCCACGCCCGATGGCATGTTCTCGAGCGGCTCGTTCGAGATGCATCAGGCGGGCTTTAAAAAGGACAGTCCTATCAAGCGTATCGTGATGCGCGGCATGCGTGCACGTGGCGGGTATCACGAGGAACAGTATTTCGACCAGTCGATCGGTGACATTCTGCGCCACGATGTGTGCAAGATCAACTGCCGTGTGATCTCGCCCGAGCTGGAGCGCGACCTTAAGGCGTATTTGGCCGAGCGCTCGGACCGCGTGGTCAACGCGCCGTTTGACCCGGTGATGTTTGAGATCACGGATGTGGCATGCAACAAGGGCGAGAGCGTGGCCTGGCTGGCGGGCTACTACGGCATTGCCGAGGACGAGGTCGCGGTCTACGGCGACGGCGGCAACGACATTGCCATGCTCAAACGCTTCCGCCACAGCTACGCGACCAAAAACGCAAGCGAGGCAGCCAAGGACGCCGCGAGCGCAACTATCGGCAGTTGCATGGTCCACGCCGTTCCCAAACACATGCTTGCCACCATGCACAAGCAGAATTCCTGCACCGTAATCGAATAATGTGACAAAGGGACAGCCCCTTTGTCACAGGTGACGCTGGTCTCTTGAAATACGAACAAACATTCGCATATCTAACTGCGCTTTGATAGAATTGATACTGTTGGCGGCAGTTCCATGTGCCGGGCAGCGCCCTCCATCTGATGGGAGGTGATGCCCATGACCGATTTGATTGATTTCGTGAGGCTTCTGACTGCTTTGGTCTCGTTCTTCACGGCGCTTGTCGGCCTTTCCGAGGCACTCAAGCAGCGTTCGAAGCGCAACAGAAGGGGTCGCCGCCGCTAAGGCGTTGACCCCCTAATGCAAACAACGGCGCTGCCCAGCTAGCTACAACTTGGGCTGCCGTCGACACTATTCTACCCACGAATGACATTTTGGACAATTGGTAATGCCGCTTCAAAAGCCAGGCACAACTGGCACAACCTAGGCGGCCGCTGAATGTGGCAAAGGGACCGTCCCTTTGTCACAACCCAAATATTGCCTTTACGTGTTGATGCACACGGTGTGCAATAATACTCGCACTGTGCAATAGCGCACAGGCTGAGTAACAAGGAGGACGCTTGTCCCAGCTCGAGAAATGTGATCGCCGGTCCCTTCGCTCGCAGCGTGCCCTTCGCCAGGCACTTGCCAGCGAGCTTGCCGAAAGCGGCGACCTTTCGCGCATTAATGTCGCGTCGCTCACCGAGCGCGCTGGCCTTACGCGCCGCACGTTCTATTCGCACTACCGCGATAT
>DBEZQF010000044.1:0-4257 GCA_048254795.1 Collinsella sp.
CAATGAGCGGCACCGCGCTTCCCGGACGCGGCACACGTTGTAATAAGTAAGCCCATACTATCCACTTATGAACACCCTCGGCAACGCGAAGGCGCGGTCGGTTCGTTTTAGCGTCCGAACGGTTTGCAAGCCCGCCCAACGCGCAATAAAACGCTTCCCCACGGTGCAATAAAAAAGGTGGCCGGAAAACCCGACCACCCTTGCACATCCTTTGAACGCCGCAGTTTACTTGCGGACGACCTTAACGATGGCGTCACCGGCAGCGACGGCGGACTCTGCCTCGACGGTGAGCTCGACGTCGGCAAACTCGGCGGTGTTGGACACGGCCACGACGACGCAGTCCTTGTAACCGGCAGCAGCGATCTTGGCGCGGTCGATCTTGAGAATGGGCTGGCCGGCCTTCACGACGTCATCGGCCTTGACGAAGCCCTCGAAGCCGTCGCCGTTCATGTTGACGGTATCGACGCCAACGTGCACCAGAACCTCGATGCCGCTATCGGACTGCAGACCCACGGCGTGACCCATGGTGACGGTCACCTTGCCGTCGCAGGGAGCGTAGACCAGGTCGTCCTCGGGCCACACGGCGCAGCCCTTGCCCAGAACCTCGCCACCAAAGACGGGATCGGGCACGTCGGCCATCTTGATGACCTTGCCCTTGACGGGCGAGCACAGCACGTCGGCGCCGGCAGAAGCAGAAATGGAGGCCGGAGCAGCAGCTGCCGCGGGCTCAGCCTTCTTCTTGAACATATCAAACAGACCCATACGTTTTCTCCTCTTGATTAAGCGCAACGTTATGCGCATGCCTATGGTGATTATAGTGCCAAATGGTTCAAATGCTAAGGTGGGGACTCGAATCGCGAGCCCTTCCCGGTAGTGCTCGCGGGACGAGCATCTCCTTTGCATCGCGGGTCGATAAGCCGAGTATCGTCTGCGCACGGGACGGGCAGAAGCGGGCGCGCCAAACCCGGCACTTCTTTTCGCTCTCGAGTCCTGTCGCCGCCTTGTCCCTAACACTTCCTGACACCGACCGAAGCGTGCCAAAATAAACCTGTCCCTTTTTGGTAGGTTTGGCGAGTGTGGATTTTTGGACGCTTAACTAGCGAGCGCGGATAATCTCCCACTTTGACTTTGAGGCCGTCACCGAGCCAAAAACGGGAGATTATCCACGTTCATTTTGGATGACCCCCTTGTACCAAGCCGAGCTCCATGGTCAAGTAATAACGACTTTTTATCATTAGATTGTTTACATCAATTCTAATAACTATTTAATCCTTAAACTCGTTATTAGAATTGATATGATTAGCCTAATAACGAGTTTCCGGCACTAAAGATATGGAGGGCGCGATGCAAATCGAGGAGAACGGCCAGGGAACGCTCCGCAATAATCTATCGGGGAAATTGGCTTACTATTCGTTTTTTCCAACGCCCTTGCAATCATTGAGGCAGCTAAACCTCACCGAGGAAACCTATCGCACGCTTTCCGCATGCTCACGAAAGCTTGGAGAGCTTGAAGGCATGCTCTACTTTGTTCCCAACGCCGACATGTATCTGACAATGTACGTGCGCAAAGAAGCACTCCTTTCTTCGCAAATTGAGGGAACCCAGTGCACGTTTGACGACCTACTTAGTCCATCGCAAACACAACTCCATCATAAAGATGTCGCAGACGTCGTGAATTACGTCCGTGCTGTCGACCGCGGCGTAGAACTGCTCAAAAAGATGCCCTTGTGCACGAGACTTCTTAGGCAAGTTCATGCGGTCCTGCTGGACGGAGTGCGCGGAACGGAGAAGAATCCAGGCGAGCTGCGCTCCTCACAAAACTGGATTGGCCCCTCAGGCTGCACCATTGCAACCGCATCGTTTGTCCCTCCAAACATTGAAGATTTGAGTAACACGCTCCAGGACCTCGAACGCTTTATCAATGAGCCTCAAGTCGAAATGGATCCGATTGTGCGGGCGGCGCTCGTCCATTACCAATTTGAAACTGCCCATCCATTCCTAGACGGAAACGGTCGCCTGGGCAGGCTTCTCATTACACTTATGCTCATCAATGATGGCGTTCTTCATTCTTGCTTGTTCTATCCATCGTTCCAGTTCAAGAAAAACCGAAGCGAGTACTACCGGCAACTCACATCCGTAAGGGAGAGAGGCACTTACGAGGAATGGATAGAGTTTTTCTGCAACAGTCTTCTCGAGAGTGCGAAGGACTCGGTAGGGTCTTTAAAAAACCTTGTTGACCTCCATAACCGTTCCACAGCAACCATTACCGAAAATCTTGGAAGGACTGCTGCAAACGGGCAAAGGCTGTTGGGCATTCTTGAAGAGCACCCCATCGTCGACACCGCATTCATCGCTGCCCAACTCGATATCGGCAGGAGTACCGCGAGCTCGCTCGTCAAATCATTTGAAGAATTGGGTATCCTCCGTCCGCTCGACGAGTCAAGACAGAGATACCGGCAGTACGGGTATGAAGAGTATCTTTCGATTCTCAGGGAAGACGCCGAGCCGATTAGATAGGCATCGCAGCCCAGGCAAATTAAAGCGAGCGTGGATAATCTCCCACTTTGAGCCCGCACACAGGCCAAAAACGGGAGATTATCCACGCTCGTTCCTGAGTAGTCATTTATGAACGTCCCCAATGACTAGTCCGGCAACGCCGATGCCTTGGCAACGGCAGACACTATGACCCAATCCGAGGGCACTAAAAAGATAGGAGCCCCCGCTCGTGACCGCGGGTCGGGGCTGCGACAATGATGTTGAAGTGCCATAGGCGCAGCCGCGCCGCAACGAGGTTGGGAGGCTCCCATGCCAAAGTATTCTACCGCGTTCGGGATGGACGTCCACCTGAGGTCAACCACCGTCTGCGCCCTCGACGCGGACACCGGCGAGGCCGTGACGAGGAGGTTCCCCGGCAACCCCTGGGGCGAGATCGCCGGGTGGATGGATGGGTTCCCCGGGCCGTCGCTCGCGGCCTACGAGAGCGGCTACCTCGGCTTCGCCCCGCAAAGGGAGCTCGCCGGGCTCGGCGTCGAGTGCGTCGTCGCCGCGGTCTCGAAGATCCCCAGGTCGGCCGCCGACTCGGCCTCCAAGAACGACAGGAACGACGCCGCCAGGATGGCCAAGGCGATACTCGCCCACGACATCTCCCCCGTATGGATCCCCTCCCCCGAGGTCGAAGGCATCAGGGACCTCGCCGGCGCCTACGACGGGGCGACCGCGCGCCTGGCGACCGCCAAGCAGCGGCTGCTCGCCTTCCTCGCAAAGCGAGGGTTCGTCTACGGCGGCACCGCGCCCGCCGGCAACCCGAGGAAGTACTGGACCTACGACTTCCTGAGGTGGCTCGACAAGGTCAGGCCGGAGGACGACGGCGGGGTTCGGACGCTCGCCGCCCTGAGGAACGAGGTCGAGGCCGCGGCGGAGGCCCGGGCGGACCTGCTCTCCGAGTACAGGGCCGCCGTGGATGCCAGCCCGATCGCCGCGGAGGTGGCCGCCCTCCAGTCGATCAAGGGCTGCGCCTTCGCGCTGGCCGCAGCCTTCTCGGCCGAGGTCGGCGACTTCACGAGGTTCCGTTCCGGAAGGCAGGTCACGGCCTATTTCGGCCTCGCGCCGAGTCAGAGGTCGAGTGGCGACTCCGTGCGGCTCGGAGGCATCAGCGGTGCGGGCAACGCGCTCGTGAGGAAGCTGGCCGTTGAGGGTTCATGGTGCTACGCCGCGGCACGGCACCAGCCGAAGCTCATGCCGAGGGACACGGGCGTGCCCCTCGAGATAAGGATGCACGGGAGGAAGGGGTCCGATCGGCTCCTGCGGCGGCGCGAGGAGATGCTCGCCCGCGGCATGCCCGCGGCGAAGGCCAACGCGGCCACCGCGGCCGAGCTCGTGAGGTGGCTTTGGGCCCTCGGCATGATGTGCCGGGAGGGCGCGGAATAGACATAGCCCCCGTCCCGGCGAGCCGGGCGGCCTTCGGGGATACCCCCTATTTCGCTGTGCGCGCGGAGCCCTCCGCATGCGCCTCGACAGACTTGGGGAACCCCGCCGAAGGAATGGAGTGCGGGCCGACAGAACGGTATCCGCGGATATGAGACTGAGCCGAAGGCGTCGACGACATGCCGGGGGCGGACCGGGACGGGTTCAACGGCAGGCCCCGCCGACCGATTGCAAGCGGTCGGCGGGGCCATTGTGGCTCTTGACAGCGGATTGGGTCATATGAGCGAACGGACACCAGGGCGAGCAAGGTGCCTTGAAACGAGGCGGCATTGA
>DBEZQF010000045.1:0-3647 GCA_048254795.1 Collinsella sp.
CTACGATCGCCTGTGCGAGTTCTTTGCGCCCGTTCGCGACAAGATGGACTTTGTCGCCGCTAACGGCGCCCAGGTCTACGCCGACGGTAAGATGGTAGACCGTGAGGTGTATTCCCACCTGGCGATTCGAAGGCTCGCCCAGGCCGTCAGGACATTTCCCAATCTGCATCTTGCGCTCTTTGACCGAACCAAGTCCTTCTTGCTCGATGACGAGTGCAAGTTCGTGCGCGAGGTCGATAAGGACCTTCCCAATGCCGAGCGCATTTGGGAGCTGCCCGATCCCAGCGTAAATATCATCAAGGCGAGTATCTTTTGCGATGACTGTGCCGTTATGGACAGTGCCTACGTACTGCAGCGCGAGCTTGGCCAGCTCTTTACCTTTGCGCCTTCTGGAAACGCATGGATCGATGCCATGCAGCCCGGTGTGTCGAAAGCCTCGGGAATCGAGCAGCTCATGGAGCACTATGGCGTCGAACGCGACGAGGTCATGGCGTTTGGCGACTCGATGAACGACTACGAGATCATTCGCTTTGTCGGCACGGGCTGCGCGATGGAAAACGCGCGTCCCGCGCTCAAAGCGGTTGCCGATCGCGTCGTAGGCTGCAACCGCGACCATGCCGTTCAGCGTGAGCTCCGCCGTGTGCTGGAGAGTTTCTCCTAATCCGGCAGATGGGGACGTTCTTTTTCTGCCGGCAGTGGGGGACAGTCCTTGCAGCTTTTTGCGAAGAGTGTCCCCAGTGACTAGTCGTTTAAGAACGTCCCCAGTGACTAGGCGAGGGCGGCCATGATGGTGCGGGCGACGCCGTCATGGTCGTTGTCGTATTCGGTGATGGCGTCGGCGGCCTCGCGGTCTTCGGACTCGGCGTTGATCATGGCCATGCCGTGGCCCGCTGCCTGTAGCATGGGGATGTCGTTGATGTTGTCGCCGAACGCCCAGGCGTCGGCGAGACGCTCGCCCAGGTGCTCGCATAACCACGTGAGGGCCGTCCCCTTGGTGGCGCCCTCACCCATGACCTCGATATTCATGGCGTACGAACGCGTGACCTCAATGCCTCCGAGCGTGTCGAGCTCTGCTGCGATGGCGTCGCGATCGGCCGGGTCGTGCCAGTACATGGCGATGCGTTCGAGCGTCTCGACCTCGTCGATCTTGCTGTCAATATCCATGTCGATCGGTGTTCGTGTGCGCTTGAGCGAAGCCGCGATGTGGGGGTCGCCGCCACAGAATTCGTCCAGGCGCGCGTAGAGCGAGCGGGGGAGGAAGCACTGTCCGTCGGCGAAGATGTCGAAGGTGACGTCGTGGCTGGCGGCGATGCGATAGATGCGGCGGGCGATGCCGCGATCGAGCGGACGGCTCAAAATGCACGTGGCGCGCGAGGCGTCAGTGGGCACATCGTCGTCGAGCTGCCAGATACTGGCGCCATTAGCGCAGACGGCATAGTGCACGGCGGGATGGGCGAGGATGGGCTCAAAGACGCCCGACAGTGGACGTCCGGTGCAGGGCACAAATTCAATCCCGCGTCGAGCGAGTTCGTCGAGCATTGCCCAGGTGGCGTCGCTCATCTGCTTATCACTCGTCAGCAGCGTTCCGTCCATATCGGAAAACACAATCATTTGATGCAGCCCTTTCTACTGGCATAAAAAGCGTGGCCGAAGGCGGCGATGCCCTGGCCACGCTCGAGTTCTATAACGGTCCGCGTCCTAGCGGTCGGCGAGTGGCTTGTACTCCAGCGGCTCGATCACCGGGCGGTAGGCGGGGCGGATGATGCGGTGCGCGCAGAAGAGCTCTTCCATGCGGTGCGCCGACCAGCCGGCCATGCGGGCGACGGCGAATAGCGGCGTAAAGAGCGTCTCGGGCACGCCGAGCATCTTGTAGATAAAGCCTGTGTACAGGTCGATGTTGGCGCAGATGGGCTTGGTCATGCCGTGGTCGCGCATGACCTGGGGTGCCAGGCGCTCGATACGCTCGATGAGTGCGAACTCCTCGCCCAAGTCCTTCTTGGCTGCCAGTGAGCGCGCGTAACGGCGGCAGACCTCGGCGCGCGGGTCGCTGAGCGTATAGACGGCGTGGCCCATGCCGTAGATGAGGCCCGTGCCGTCGAAGGCCTGCCTGTCGAGGATCTTGCCCAGGTAGGCCGCGACCTCGTCCTCGTCCTCCCAGTTGGAGACATGCGCGCGGATGTCCTCGTGCATAGACACGACCTTGGCATTGGCGCCGCCGTGGCGCGGGCCCTTGAGCGAGCCGATAGCCGCGGCGTAGGCGGAATACGGGTCGGTGGCCGAGGAGGACAGCACGCGGCAGGCAAACGTGGAGTTGTTGCCGCCGCCGTGCTCGGCATGCAGCATGAGCATCACGTCGAGCAGCATGGCTTCGTCGCGGGTGAATGCCATGCCGCCGCGCAGCACCTGCAGGATGGTCTCGGCGGTGGAGAGGCCGGGTGTGGGGTGCGGTACATGAACCTCGGAGCCGCGGCGCTTGGCGACCGAGGCCATATGCGCGAAGGCGGCGATGCGGGGGAGACGGGCGAGCATGGAGATGGCGACGTCGATTTCGTGCTCGGGTGTAATGGCGTCGGGCTCGGCGTCGAAGGCGTAGAGCAGCAGCACGGCGCGCTGAAGCACATTCATGATGCTCGACGACACCGTGGTCATGGGGAACTCTTTGACGTACTCGTCGCTCAGGTGCCTAAAAGCGCCCAGACGTCCGCAAAAACCGTCGAGTTCCTCTTTGTTGGGCAGCGAGCCCGTGATGAGCAGGTAGGCGACCTCTTCGTAGCCGTAGCGGTTCTCGGCCTGGGCGTTGTTGACCAGATCCTCGATGCTGTAGCCACGAAGCGTGAGTTTGCCCTGATCGGGCACGACCTTACCGTCGACCTTGTTGTAGCCGTGTACGTCCGAGATGCGAGTGAGGCCCGCGACCACGCCCGAGCCGTCTGCATTGCGCAGGCCGCGTTTGACATTGTGCTCGACAAACAGGTCCTCGTCATAAGGGTCGGTCGGCAGGCCGTGGTAGAGGTTTTCGCTTTCGGGCGAAATCTGACGGCTCGCCTCGTAATCCAGAACCAGGCGGCTCAGGTGATCGTCGAAGCGGTAGTAGATTTTCTTGGCGTCGTAGGCCATGCGCGCTCCTCTCCGGTCCGCTTTGGGGCGGCGCGCTTGGACGATATGACGTCAGGCTGCCCCGAGCGGCTTGTTCGCTACAGGCGGTACATAAAGTTAAAGACGTCCTCGCGCTGGATGGACACGTTGACGCCCGAAAGCTCGCCTGCCTCGGCCAGGGCCTTCTGCAGCTCGGCGAAGTCGAGCTTGGACTCGGCGGTGTCGGCCAGCATGGTCATGGTGAAGATGTCCTCGATAATGGACTGCGTGATGTCGCGGATGTCGACGTTGGCCTCGCCCAGAACGCGGGTGACGCCGGCGACGATACCGGGGCGGTTCTTGCCAAGGACGGTGATGACGATGCGGGAGGACGAGATCTCGGCCATGGGAAACCCTTTCGCGTGGTTGCGGCGCGCGGGGCGCTCCGCTACGGTACAGTGTTCATCATTGTACCTGTCTGGCGCCAAAAGGGGTGTGCTTACTGCGGCGTTACACGTCTGCAACATGGGTGAAGGCTCGTCGGGGTGCGTGCTCGCTGCGGTTGGCCACGC
>DBEZQF010000046.1:0-17343 GCA_048254795.1 Collinsella sp.
GGCCTTTCCCGTCAGAGCCTTGTGCACGGTATTGATGGAAACGCCAAGCTCGGCGGCTATGTCCTTCATGGTTACGCGAGCGCTCATGCGGTTACTCCGTTATAGATAAGTTGCCAATTAATAGTCCAGTTAACGATACCCCAAAAATACTCTTCGACTCGCCGTGCTCTCCCTCAAATGCACAAAGCGCCCCGCGAACGGATGCCCGCGGAGCGCTTGGATGTCCGGACCTTATTTGATACCGCGACCCAAGTCTTCGGCGATTTTGTCCACGCCCTTAAGTGCAGCGCACGTCTTTTTGTTGGAGCAATGCCCCGTGCAAACGCCACCCTGAGCGCAGTCGGCGCAGGTGCCCTTGCGGTAGATGCGCACGCACACGGCGACAAACGCAACGCCGATAACAGCCAGTACAACAATATCGATAGGTGCCATAGCAAGCCTCCTTTAGTTAACCATCACTTACTTTACCCCATTCTCCACCTACCAAAAAGGGACAGGTTTATTTTGGTCGGTTTTATCTGCGGAAACGCCACATCTCCCCCACCAAAAAGCCCGAGTGTCGCTGGGACACCCGGGCTCGTGAAAAGGGGCTGGTCCTTATTCGGACTTAAGCGGAAACTGCGGCGGACGCAGTGTTGGTCTCGTCCTCGTCGGTCCATGCATGCTTGGGCATGGGACGGAAGATCTGGAAGAGCATCGCAACCAGCAGCACGATGGCCACAACCGTCCAGACACCAAACTGCCCAAGGACCAGCAGGTTGTAGAACTGGTTGATGAACAGGCCGATCACCCAAGCAAAGGCGCACTCGTAGCCGATGGCAATCGCGGTCCACTTGCCGGAATCCATCTGGTTGCGGATAGTGCCCATGGCGGCAAAGCACGGAGCGCACAGCAGGTTGAAGGCACCGAAGGCAACGCAAGCGCCCATAGTCGGGAACATACCGGCAAACGCGGTCCACAGGCTCGGGTCGGTCTCGGCGGCGTCGGCAACCGACAGCAGCGAGCCGGCGGTGGCGACGACGTTCTCCTTGGCGACAAGGCCAGAGACAGTCAGCGCGGTGGCCTGCCAGGTGCTAAAGCCGAGCGGGGCGAAGATCCAAGCGACCAGGTTGCCGAGCATGGCAAGCACGGAGTAGTCCATGAACTCCTCGGGGATGCCGTCCATCGCAGGCAGGAAGCCAAAGGAGCCGTTGTAGCTACCAAAGTTGGACAGGAACCAAACCACGACAGTGGAGGCAAAGATGACCGTGCCGGCCTTCTTGATAAAGGCCCAGCAGCGCTCCCACACGTGCAGCGCCCAAGAGCGGATCGCCGGGAAGTGGTAGGCGGGGAGCTCCATAACGAACGGCGTCGGGCGACCGGCGAAGAGCTTGGTCTTCTTGAGCATGAGGCCCGAGGCGATGACGGCAAAGACGCCCAGGAAGTAGAAGAGCGGGCTAATCCACGCGGCGGTGGTGGAAGAATCGCCGATGATAGAACCCATGAGCAGGGCGATGATCGGCAGCTTAGCGCCACAGGGAATGAACGTGGTGGTCATGACCGTCATGCGGCGGTCCTTCTCGTTCTCGATGGTCTTGGTGGCCATGACGCCGGGGACGCCGCAGCCCGAGGACACGAGCATGGGGATAAAGGACTTACCGGACAGGCCAAAGCGGCGGAACACGCGGTCCATGATGAAGGCGACGCGGGCCATATAGCCGCAGTCCTCCAGGAAGGACAGCATGACGAACAGCAGGAACATCTGCGGGACGAAGCCGAAGATGGCGCCCAGGCCGCCGACGATACCGTCGCAGACCAGCGAATCGACCAGGCCACCGTCCTCGGTGCCGCCCGCCACAAGGGCGTCGTGCACCACGGTGGTGATACCCGGGACATAGGGGCCGTACTGCACCGGGTCGACCGAATCGGCAGCATCGCCCGCTGCCTCGACGGCCGCATCGTAGGCGTCGCGGCCCTGACCGAGCACATACCAACCGTCGGTGCCAAAGAGCTGGTCGTTGGTGAAGTCGGTCACCGTGCCACCCAAGGTGGAAACGGCGATGTAGTACACGCAGAACATGATGACCACAAAGATCGGCAGGCCCAGGATACGGTTGGTAACCACGCGGTCGATCTTCTCGGAGGTGCTCATCTTTGCCGGAGCCTTGGTGAGGCACTCGTCAATGATGTGGGCAATCACGCCGTAGCGCTCGCCGGTGATGATGGACTCGGCATCGTCGTCGCAGTCCTGCTCGCACTGGGCGACCAGCTCCTCCACGCGAGCGGCCTTCTCCTTGGTGAGGTTGATGAGCTTGCAGGCGTCCGCGTCGCGCTCAAACAGCTTGACAGCGTAGTAGCGGCGCTTGTTGGCGGGAACGCTCGCCGGCAGGTTGTTCTCGATGTGGTCCAGAACGTCCTCGATGGAGGAGTCGAACTTGTGCTCCGGCACCCGGCCCTTGGAAGCAGCGGACTTCTTAACCTGCTCGAACAGCTCCTTGATACCCTTATTCTTAAGGGCCGAGATCATCATGACCGGGCAGCCGAGCTTCTTGGAGAGCTTGTCCGTGTCGATCTTGTCGCCGTTCTTCTCGACCAAGTCGGCCATGTTGAGGGCGACAACCACGGGCAGGCCGGTCTCGATGACCTGAAGCGCCAGGTACAGGTTGCGCTCGAGGTTGGTGGCGTCGACCACCTGAACGACAACATCGGGCTCGCCGCTCATGAGATAATCGCGCGAGCATTGCTCCTCGGGGCTGTAGGGGGAAAGCGAGTAGATGCCGGGGAGGTCCGTGATGGTAACGTTCTTGTCGCTTAGGAGCTTGGCCTCCTTTTTCTCAACCGTGACGCCGGGCCAGTTGCCAACGTAGCCGTTGGCGCCGGTGATCAGGTTGAAAAGCGTGGTCTTGCCGCAGTTGGGGTTACCCGCCAGCGCGACATGGATCTGAGAATCCGCCATTCAATCCTTCTTCCTTGTGTGCCCGCGCTGCTTTCTCCGCACGGGCTGGATAATGTGCTTCAAAGTTGCAGCATCAAGTTAGAAATACCTAACTTTACCTGCAGAAATATACGTCGCGAGCCCTTACTGGACCTCGACGACGGCGGCCTCCTCCTTGCGGATGGAAAGCTCGTAGCCGCGCACGTTGATCTCGACCGGATCACCGAGCGGTGCAACCTTCACGACCTTGAACGAAGTGCCCTTGATGAGCCCCAGGTCCATAAGGTGGCGGCGAAGCGCACCCTCGCCGTGAAGCTTGACGATGGTAGAACTCTCGCCCACCTTAACGTCACCCAACGTCTTCATTTACTTGTCCCCCTTTCAGTGCGTACAGAAATACCGTCGACTAACCGACGGTCATGATGTGCATGGCAACCTTGGAATCGATGCCAAAGCGTGCGCCCAGCACCGTGACGATGATATTGGCGCCACTCGAGCTCACCACGTGGATTTCGTTGCCCTCGACAAAACCGAGGTCCTTGAGGTGGTGTTTCATGTCCTCATTGCCCTTTACCCGAGACACGCGCACGGTTTCGCCCGCTTTTACCATCGAAAGCGGCATGGCCGGCATCTGCGGTCCGCAAGACATGAGTGAGCTCCTAACGTCAGTTCGTCCTCAACATCGACGCGATAAAAGTTAACCACGTCTATGTTCGCTTTAGTAAACTAACACGTGGTTAACTTTTTGGAAAGGGTCCCCATTCAGATTTCGAAAAAGTTTCCTATACGAAACAAAAGAGGCACCGCAAAGACCATCTCTTTGCGGTGCCTTGTCATACCAATTTATGCAACAAAGGGGACTGTCCCCTTTGTTGCATTGTTGAGATTAGAGCGAGAGGTTTCTGATCGACGTGACGCAGGAGGCCTCATCCACGCCCGAAACGCAGAACACGATGTCCTCGCCGCACTCGCCGTAGAGAGCCATGAGGCCCATAACGTCGCGACCGTCGGTATGGCGGTCGCCGATGCTGACCGACACGTCGCTACGATGCTTGGCAATGATGTCATAGAGCAGCGCAACCGGGCGGGCATGCAATCCCAACGGATCTTTAATCGTCTTTGTAAACTCGACCATGTCCCCTCCCGCGACGTCGTACATTCGGCCGGCAAAACCCAGCCATGTGGTAGCCATTGTACCGTTAGATGCTTCTCGAGAGCTCCTCTGAACACCTCGCGGTCAAAAAGTGGCAAATATGAGTACTGCCACCAATTTAGTAGCAGCAAAATCGAGAGCAAATTGCCTACTTTGAGCGATTCGAAGAGGTTGAAAGCCGTCAAACGCCCTTTAAAGGGGGTTAGATAAATTGATTTTGAGCCCATTTTCGCTCAGAGCAGGCCGAAAAATATGACACCTCTTTTGCAACAGTACTCATATTTGGCATTTTTTGACCACGGAGTCCAAAACCATGCCCCAAAACACAAAAGGAGGGGCCTCGTAAGGCCCCTCCTTAGGAAAGGGAATCGATCTATTCCGCAGCCGTAGATTAATCCTAGCCGCTACTCCATCATGTCAAGGACGGAGGGGCGCAGCTCGCTCTCGGCAGCCTCGGGATCGGTCTCGCGCAGACGGTTGATATAGCGGTTGTACCACATCACGGCAAGGCCCAAGAAGACAACCACGCCGCCAACGTTGTAGACCAACGTCAGCCACAGCGGCTGATCGAGCGGAATGGTGCCGCAGATAAGCACGAAGCAGAAGACCACAAGCAGGAATGCGGCAACGACCAGGCCAAAGCTGCGCGAGCCCATGCGGAAGTCACGGGGAGCGGCGTCGAAGTTCTTGCGCAGCATAAAGTAGGCAAGCAAAATCAGCAGCGGCGGGAGCAGAGCGGTGGCAGCCGTCATGTTGGTGACGATCATGAGCAGGTCGTCGAGGTTGCCGGAGCCCAGGGCCGGGATGATCAGGATGGGGACGACGATGGCGAACTGCAGCCAGGCAGCGCGGGCGGGAATGCCGTGCTCGTTGAGCTCGACGATCTTGCTACCAAAGACACCCTTGGGGATCTCGGTGAAGAAAACCTTGATGGGAGCGGAGGTCCACATCATGAGGGAGCCCAGCGTGGCGGCGAGAAGGATCAGGCCGATGGCGCGCGTAGACACTTCCATGGGAATGCCAAAGTGGGCAAAGACAGCGCCGAATACGTCGAAGATACCGGTGGAGATGGCAACGCCGCCCTCGGGGATGAACAGGTTAACCAGCAGCGAAGCGCCTGCATACAGAAGGCCGATGGTCAGACCGGCGATAACGACGGTGCGCACGAAGGCCTTGACGCCGCCCTTGAGGTCGTTAAGGAACACGCCGACAGACTCAGCGCCGCCAACGCCCTGGATGATCCAGGCAAGCGTACCGAAGAAGCCCCACGCAGTTGCGAAGTTGCTCATGTCGGGAGCCATGTTAGCGGGAGTAGGAGCCGTAGCGAACTCAACGCCGCCAAAGGCAGCAGCCAGGGACAGCAGGATGAACACGGCGGTCAGGCCGAGAGCCGCGGTCGAACCGAAGGAGGAAATGGAGCCGATCCACTTAGCGCCCTTGGTCGAAACCCACGTGGCGATAGCAAAGACAACGATCTCGATAATGGTGATCCACAGCTGCGAAAGCTCGGCGTTGGCACCAAAGAACACGTAGCTCGCGTAGATGATGACGTTGGGCAGGACGGACGCAAAGAAGAACAGGTTAACGAACCAGTAGCTAAATGCCGTCAGGAACGCCCAGCGACCACCCATCGAGGTCTTAACCCATGCGTACACGCCCGACTCGGAGTCCTTGTTAAGGCCGACGAACTCGGCGGTAACCAGGGTATAGGGGACAAAGTACAAAAGCGTGGCGAAGAAGAACGACGGCGCGGCTGCTAAGCCGATGGCCGCGTTGTTGTTGATGATGTTCTTGATACCGAACACGGCGGCGACCGTCATGCCCAGCAGAGCGAACGAACCAATCGTTCCTCGTTTTTCAGAGCTCATAAGCCCTCCCAATCATCTATTAAATGTCATCTAAACCCGTCCGAGCTGCAAGTGCAAACACGGACGGCGCACCTGCTAAGGGGAATGGGGAAAGGGAGTCAACAAAGCCATCCCCCTTAACGGCGCGAAGCAAACGTCCAGGCGGACGAATACTACTTGTTGGGGAAGGAATAACCTTCGACCGTCACGTGCAGTACCACGACGCGGGGATCCGCGGCATCGGCCACGACACGGTAGGCCTCGTCAATTTCGACGACGGCAACGCCGCCGGCGGGAATCGTCACGGTCTCCCCCGCCCCCTCAAAGCGCTCGCGATCATCGATATCGCTGTAAGCGCGGGTGCAGGTGAGGCCTGCCTTGGGGGCAACCTCGACGGTCAGGTCGCCGTCGAGCGGAGCGAGCACGGCATGGTAGCGACGGTGACCGACCAGGTCGGCGGTTGCGGCCTCGCGGGCATAGACCCACCAGTACACCAGCGAGTCGCCGATGGAGTACGCCACATCGTGCTGCAGTTCAGAAACGCCGTCGAGCGCCTGGCCGGTACGCATCCACTTCTTGACGGACTTCATCTGAGCGTCGAAATCGGCGCGCGAGTTAAAGACATGCATGGCTTATGCCTCCTTAATGGGTGCCAGCGCCTGAGCCAAATCGGCAGACGTCAGCGGTCGCAGGGACACCTCAAAGCTGAAGCTCTCAAAACGGGTGCGATAGGAATCGAGCACCTCGGAACCCCAAGAGTTCGAGCCAAGGCCGAGCAGCTGGTCGTTGATGTTAACCGTGACCGTGTCGCCCGGAACAAGGTCGTAGACGTGCTTGGCATTATCAATAGCCTCGCAGCTATAGGGCCATGCCGAGAACGAGAACGGGTTGGAAGCGGCGTCGGCCGGACGAGTCACCAGCACGCCATCACCGTGGCTAGAGCGCAGGGCAACCCAGCGGGTACCCTCGCGGTTGGCACAGTCCTGAGGCATAACGTAGGGCGTGAACATGTCGTCGACCGTAGTGCGGTAATGACCGACCGGGTTGGCACGCAGCGAGTCCGGATAGTTCTCGCCCGGGCCGTGGCCATACCACTCGACGGCACGATCGCAACCGGGAACCTCAAAGAAGATGCCGATGCGCGGGATAATGTCCGAATAGTCGCCGTAGGGCTCGCCGGAAACCTTGAGGTCGACGCGACCGCTCGGAAGCACGGTGTAGACAAGCTCGACGCGCATGCCGAACGCGCGGACGGGAGGAGCAATACGTTGGCTCACGGTAACGACGACCGCATTGCCGTCCTGCTTCCAAAAAACCTTGCGGGTGGACGTCTGCATTACATCAATGAAGTTGTCCTTCCACAGGGAGTCGTACTCCTGGGCGTGGTTGTCGACGAGCGGATGCCAAAAACCAACCTGGGGACCAGAGGCCATGACGTCACGGCCGGATGCCTTCCACTTGCTCACGGTGCCGTTTACCTTGCTGAAGGTCAGCTCGCCGTTGAGGGAGTGAATGCGAATCTCCTGCTCGGTCTCCTCGACCGTAAGCTCAGGACGAGCTGGGGCGGCGATGGCCGGCGCCGGATGGTTTGCGATGGCAAACTGGCTTGCACCCAGCTGGAACATCGGCTCGCACCAGACGTGAGCGGCCATGGTGTAGGCGCGCACGGTCAGCAGGGTCTCGCCTACCGCGGCCTCGCGAATCGCCAGCGGAAGCTGGACGGACTCGCCGGGGGCAACCGCACCGGGCATGAGCGTCTTGCGGCAAACCACGTCGCCGTCCACCAGGGTCTCCGCCGACAGGCAAACATCCTCGAGGGTGGTAAACCAACGCTTGTTGGTGACGGTCAGCTCGCCCGCCTCGGCATCGTAGGCCATGCGAACCGGGCAGATGACCTGACCATACTCAGTGAGGCCCGGGCTCGGCTGCTGCCAAGGGAACACCATGCCGTCGATGCAGAAGTTGCTGTTATTGGGGTAATCGCCGTTGTCGCCACCATACATATCGTAGGCAACGCCGTCCTCGGTCACAGCAGCCAAACCGTGGTCGCACCATTCCCAGATAAACTGGCCTTGGATGCAATCCCAGCGATCGAAGACCTCCTGGTACTCGGACAGACCTCCGGGGCCATTACCCATGGAGTGGCCATACTCGCAGTTGATGCGCGGCTTGGGGAACGGATGCTCACCAAAGTCGTTCATCTGCGACACACGGGAGTACATGGTGGAAATGACGTCGACGGTATCGGCGTTGCGGTCCTCCTCGTAGTGGACCGGACGACCATCGAGCTCGTGAGCCTTGGCGTACATCGCGCGGATGTTGCAGCCATAGCCGCTCTCGTTGCCCAGCGACCACATGATGATGCACGCGTGGTTGCGCTCCTGCATCACCAGGCGCTCAATACGGTCGACGTAGGCCGGCTCCCATGCCGGGTCGTCGGTAACCAGGGCGATGTTGCCGATATTCTCGAAGCCGTGGCTCTCCATATCGGTCTCGGCGACCAGCATGATGCCATACTCATCACACAGCTCGTAGAAGCGCGGGTCATTGGCATAGTGAGAGGTGCGCACTGCGTTGATGTTGTGCTGCTTCATGAGCTCCAGGTCGCGGCGCATGCGATCGAGGCCCACGGCGCGGCCCTTGTGATCGTCGTGATCGTGGCGGTTGACGCCATGCATTTTAAAGTAAGTGCCGTTGAGGTAGATATGATTGCCCTCGACCGTCACCTCGGCAAGACCCTGGCGATGCGGGACGTACTCGCTCACCTTGTCGCCGTCGTAGACCTCAAACGTAAGATCGTAGAGGAAGGGGTCCTCGGGATTCCAGAAGTGGGCATCGGTCACGCTGCACTCGGCATGGCTGTCGACGCACTCACCCGTAGCCACCACGTTCTCGCCATCGCTGAGCGTAAACACAACGCGGGAAGCGCCCTCGGCAACCGTATCGAGCGTGATCAGAGCGGCATCGCCCTCGCGGTGCGTGCGGAACCTAAAGTCGACCAGGTGCGCGGCGGGACGCTGCATAAGGTACACATCGCGGAAGATGCCCGAGGCCCACCACATGTCCTGATCCTCGATGTAGCTGCCATCGCTGTACTGCAGGACCTTGACCGCAAACAGGTTGTCGCCCTCGACGAGCGCGTCGGTCACGTCGAACTCGGCAGACAGGCGCGAACCCTTGGTCATGCCGATATACTGACCGTTGACGTACAGCTCGCCATAGCTCTCGATGCCGTCGAAGCGAATGATCTCGCGAGCGCCGGCAGGAACGGCGGGAAGGTTGACGATGCGCTGGTAGACGCCCGTGGGGTCGTCGGAGGGAACGAACGGCTGATCAACCGGGAACGGGAAACCCTCGTCGGTGTAGGCAAGGTTGCCATAGCCGTCCACCTGCCACAGGTGCGGAACCTCCACGTGATCCCACTCGGGCTTGTACGTGGAGAGTTCCTCGTTGGAGACGGCAGCGGGGCCCTCAAAGAGGCGGAACTGCCACGAGCCGGACAGCTGGACAAACCCGCGCGACAGCTCGCGGCTGTACGTTGCAGCGAGATCGGCGGTCTCGTAACCCATAAAGTACGCATGGGGTGCCAGGCGGTTCCTGTGGGTGAGCGCTTGGTTTTCCCAATCGTTAATGGCGTCCATGGTGATGCTCCTTCATCATCGTAGTGATTCTTGTGCAACCGGTTGTCCTTATCTTACGGGCGATGTAAAAAACTGTGCAACCGGTTGTCCGCTGAACGGTCGATTTGGCAGGGTTAACGGTGCAACCGGTTGTACAATCGCAACACTTATGTCACCCTGAGTATCGAAACTCAGCACAAGACATCGTTCTTAAGCTCGTAGGCAACCTCCACGCCCGCTGATATCTCACCCACACGAGACGTATTCGATTTCGGCTTGGTTGCAAAACGACACCGGTCACCGGATATCATGAACGCTGTTCAGGCGCACTATAGTAAGCTGTATCCGCACTAGCCCGTATCAGTGACAACATCGACCGCATTTTCCAGGAGACGCCATGACACAACCAGTTCGCACCGCACCTACGCTTGCCGAGGTTGCCGCAGCTGCCGGCGTGTCGCGCTCCACGGCATCGCGCGCCCTCAACGATTCGCCCCGCATTAGCGAGGAAACCAAAAAGCGCGTCCGCGCGGCGGCCAAGGAAGTCAATTTTGTCCCCAACGCTCGTGGCCGAGCGCTCGCTGTCGGGCGCACGGAAATCATCGCCGTGCTCGTGACCGAGCCTCTGAGTGAACTCTTCAGCGACCCCACCTATAGCGAGTTTTTGAGCGGCATTACCGAGGAACTGTCGGAGTCGTCCTATCTGCCCGTTATCTTGCAGGCGTCTTCTACGCATGAGCGCAACCGCGCACGCGAGCACTTTGAGCGCCGCTCGTTCGACGCCGTGATCGACGTCTCTCCCTACAAAGGCAGCGAGCTGCTCGAGGTGCTGCGCGAGCTGGGCGTACCCACCGTGTTGTGTGGCCAGCTCGAGGGCCACCCCTATCGCGATGTGTTCTCGACGGTCTACTCTGACGACGAAGAGGGCGGACATTTTGCGGCACTCGCCATGAAGGATCGCGGGCGCAAAGATATCGTCGCCGTGTTGGGACCGCAAGACAACCCCGCTGTTGTCGACCGCCTGCGCGGCTACCGTGCCGTCTTGGGCGAAGACCTCCCAGACGCAAACGTTATCTATACCGGCTGGAACAGCGGAGACGGCTATCAGGCCATGCACCAGATCCTCGCGCGCGAGATTGCTTTCGATGGCGTGCTCTGCGGATCGGACCGTATCGCAGCTGGCGTCATCACCGCACTCAACGAGGCAGGCCTATCCGTTCCTGCGGACGTTTCTGTCGTCGGCTTCGACGATCACGAGATTGCGGCGCGCTGCGTCCCCGCGCTCACGACCGTCCGCCAGCCCCTGCGCGAAGAAGGACACATGGCCGCCAACATTGCGCTCGACATGATCAAGGGTGCCGAGCCCACCACCTCCGTGATGCACATGCAGCTGATCCAGAGAGACTCGCTATAAGAAACTGGGGCAGGCTTTCCGCCAAACAGTTGTTGCGGAAAGCCTGTCCCGTTTGAGCGCTCATTCTGGGGCACAGTTTCCGTTAGACAGCTCAACCGGAAACTGTGCCCCATTATTTTGCCGAATACTGGGTCGCGCTTTCCCAGAGGACCCCCTTTGGGAAAGCGCGACCCCTTCTGGACGCAGATTCAGGGTTGTAGTTTCCCGGCGCACGACGGCAAGCCTCCAAACCATGACGTCACGACATAAAAAAAACGAGGGAAGGCACGTGTCCTTCCCTCGTTACAGGCAATATGTAGCTGCTTCCCTACATCAGGCGCAGACTGACGTCCTTGAGCTGGGCGCCGCTAACGGCACTCGGAGCGCCCGACATAAGGTCGGAGCCGCTGGCCGTCTTGGGGAACGCCATGACGTCGCGGATGGAGTCGGAACCGGTGAGCAGCATGCACACGCGGTCCAGGCCCAGAGCGAAACCGCCCATCGGGGGCGCACCAAACTTGAGGGCCTCCATGAGGAAGCCGAACTGAGACTCGGCACGCTCCTCGGTAAAGCCCAGGAGCTTGAGCATGGACATCTGCATCTCGGCGTTGTGGATACGCATACCGCCGCCGCCGGCCTCAAAGCCGTCCATGACAAAGTCGTAGGTGCAAGAACCGGCTGCCAACGGGTCGGCCTCGATCTTGGCGATGTCGGTCTCGGTCGGCAGGGTGAAGGGCTGGTGCTCGGCGGCATAGGCCTTACGGTCCTCATCCCAGTGGAACAGCGGGAAGTTGACGACCCACAGGAAGTCGTGGCCCTCGCGCTTGATCTCGAGCGCGCTGGCCATGTGAGAACGCATGCCGCCCAGGATCTCGTCAGAGAGCAGACGCGGGCCGGCGGCAAACATCACAAGGTCGCCGGGCTCGACGTCCATGCGCTCGCGCAGGGCTGCCATCTCCTCGTCCGAGAAGAACTTGACGATGGGGCTGTTGATAGAGCCGTCCTCGCGGAAGGCGATCCAAGCCAGGCCCTTGGCGCCAAACGTGGAAGCCACGCCGGCGAGCTTATCGATCTTGGCACGTGCCCAGGCACCGGCGCCCTTGGCGTTAATGGCCTTGACGACAGAACCCTCCTCGTTTGCGGCAGTCGCAAAGACCTTGAACTTGGAGTTGGCAAAGATGTCGGTCAGGTCGACCAGATGCATGCCATAGCGGGTATCGGGCTTGTCGGAGCCATAGGTGTCCATGGCCTCCCAGTAGTCCATGCGACGCAGCGGCGTGGGCATCTCGACGCCCATGCGGCCGAAGGCATCGGCCAGGACCTCTTCGAGCGCGCTCATAACGTCGTTCTGGTCCACGAAGGACATCTCGATATCGACCTGAGTGAACTCGGGCTGACGGTCGGCACGCAGGTCCTCGTCGCGGAAGCACTTGGCAACCTGATAGTAGCGCTCGACGCCACCGACCATAAGCAGCTGCTTCAGGAGCTGCGGGGACTGCGGCAGGGCGTAGAAGTTGCCCGGCTGAATACGGCTGGGAACGATGAAGTCACGAGCGCCCTCGGGCGTGGACTTAAACAGGGAGGGCGTCTCGACCTCCATGAACTCACGGTTGTGCAGCGCCTCGCGAATGGCAAAGGTAAAGTCGGAGCGCAGCTTGAGGTTGGCCATCATCTCGGGACGACGGAGGTCCAGATAGCGATAGCGCAGACGGGTGTCCTCGCTGGTCTCGATGCCGTCCTCGATCTGGAACGGCGGGGTGACGGACGTGTTGAGCACCTCGGCGTGGTCGGTCAGGACCTCGATCTCGCCGGTCGCGAGCTTGGCGTTGGTGGTCTCCTCGCCACGGGAGCGCACGACGCCGTGGATCTTGATGGGCCACTCGGGACGCATGGTCTCGGCGATCTTAAATGCGTCGCCGTCAGAGTGCTCGGGGTCGAAGGTGAGCTGCGTGATGCCCTCGCGGTCACGAAGGTCGCAGAAAATAAGGCCGCCGTGGTCACGGCGACGGCTCACCCAACCGGTGAGGGTGACCTCTTCGCCCACGTTCTCGAAGCGAAGCTCGCCGCAGGTACGGGTGTGCATGGAATGCTCGTCGATGGGACGGGTCTGGCTCATACCAGTGATCCTCCTTTATGGATCTGTGCCGCCCCGTGTCGTTCCGGGCGGCGTCGTACAGATTTGCCCAGCCTGCGTAAACCGCGCAGCCGGACATGGCGTTCTATCTTATCGCACCCGCGTCGATGTGCCGCGAAAAAGTAGCTCTTGCCCAAAGACTTGACGGAGACGAAACAATTGACGCGGCCTGGCCGTCGCCAAGGCGCGCCGCGTGCGACAATGTGCCCCAATACAACCGCACTCGGAAAGGCCCGTCATGACCGCACGCCTCATCGTTATGGATATCGACTCTACGCTCATCAACCAGGAGGTCATCGACCTGTTGGGCGAAGAGGCCGGCGTGGGCGAGCAGGTGGCACAGATCACCGAGCGCGCCATGCGCGGCGAGCTCGACTTTAAGCAAGCACTCGAGGAACGCGTGGGGCTGCTCGCCGGCCTGGACGAGAGCGTATTCGAGCGCACCTTTGAGCGCGTGACATTTACCCCCGGCGCGCTAGAGCTTGTGCGCTCGGCACACAGCAAGGGCTGGAAGGTCGGCGTGGTAAGCGGCGGCTTTCACGAGGTCGCCGACAAGATCGTGGCCGCCGCGGGCATCGACTTTTGCCTCGCTAACCGCCTGGAGGTCGTGGACGGCAAGCTCACCGGCAAGCTGGCGACAGACATTGTGACCAAGGAATCCAAGCTCATCCAGCTGCTGGATTGGGCGGTTGAGTGCGGCGTCGATATGGCACACACCGTGGCAATCGGCGACGGCGCCAACGACATCCCCATGATTCAGGCCGCGGGCACGGGCATCGCGTTTTGCGCCAAGCCCAAGACGCGCGAAGCCGCCCCGTTTGCCATCGACGAGCGCAACCTGATGCTCGCCATGGACATCATCCTGCGCGACTAGTCAGTTTGCCTCACAACTTCATCTAATCTGACATGTCAGATTTCCGAACAATTATGCTCTAATGTTCGGAAACAACCCTTCGCGTGCTAAACTTTTCTGCGTCGAAGGGAACTTATATGGACAAACGAGATCTTGAGCAATTGCTAAGTGACGTGGCAGACGGAAGCATTACGCCGGCCGATGCCCTCACGCGCATCCAGACGGCGCCGACCGCCGACCTGGGCTTTGCACAGCTCGATCTTTCGCGCGGAGTGCGCCAGGGAGCCGGCGAGGTTGTCTACGGTGCCGGTAAAACCGCCGAGCAAATTGCCGCCATTATCGAAGCGCTGCGCGATGCCGGCCAGGAGCGCATCCTGGTCACGCGCCTGGACAGCGAAAAAGCGGCCCGTACCTCGGAGCTCCTCGACAACGGCATCGACCTGGGATATGTCCCGGACGCACAGCTCGCCCTCGTGGGCGGCAAGCCCTCCCCTACCGGCAACGGACGCATCGTCGTCGCCTGCGCCGGCACGAGCGACCTGCCCGTCGCCGAGGAAGCCGCGTTGACGGCCGAGTTCTATGGCAACGAGGTCGACCGCCTCTACGACGTAGGCGTCGCCGGCCTGCACCGCCTACTCGCGCATGCCGAGGAACTTGCCCAGGCACAGGTGGTCATCGCCATCGCCGGCATGGAGGGCGCGTTGGCGAGCGTTATCGGCGGTCTGGTGAGCTGTCCGGTCATCGCCGTTCCCACCAGCGTGGGCTACGGCGCAAGTTTTGGTGGCGTAGCCGCACTGCTCGCCATGCTCAACTCCTGTGCCAGCGGCGTATCGGTCGTCAATATCGACAACGGTTTTGGCGCCGCTTACCAGGCAAGTCTTATCAATCATCTGAGCGCCGGCACACCCCGCGCCCGCTAAGGAGCATTCCATGTCCAATCATCAGCACACGCTTATCATCGACGGCACCTCGGGCATCAGCGGCGATATGACCGTCGCGGCCCTGCTCGACCTGGGCGCCAGCGAGGAGCACCTGCGCGAACAGCTCGCCACACTGCCGGTCGACGGCTTTACGATCGCCGTCACGCGCGTAAACAAGCATGGCATCGACGCCTGCGATTTCGACGTTCAGCTGGCAGAAGAGCTCGAGAACCACGACCACGATATGGCCTGGCTCTACTGCAACGAAGCAGCTGCCGAGCACGCGCACGAGCATGGACATGGGCATGGGCATCATAACCATGGGGAGCACGAGCACTGCCACGAGCATGACCACGAGGGCCACCATCACGCCCACCACCATCACCACCGTTCTTTGGCGGACGTCACCGCTATCATCGATGGCTCGCAGCTAAGCGATGGCGCCAAGCGTCGTGCCCTCGCCATTTTTTCCGTACTCGCTGCTGCCGAGGCCAAGGCTCACGGCAAAACGCCCGACACCGTCCTGTTTCACGAGGTGGGCGCCGTCGACTCCATCGTCGACGTCTGCTCTGTCGCCATCTGCCTCGACGACCTGGGTATTGAGGACATCGTGGTCGAGTCGCTCTCCGAGGGCCACGGAACCATCCGCTGCGCCCACGGCCTCATGCCCATTCCCGTCCCCGCTGTCGTCAACCTGTGCCAGGCAGGCAATATCGCCCTCACGCCCGCGCCGGTCGCCGGCGAGCTCGTGACGCCCACGGGCGCCGCCATCGTCGCCGCGCTGCGCACGTCCGAGCACCTGCCAGTCCGCTACCGCATCGAGGCCGTCGGCTACGGCGCCGGTAAGCGCCCCTACGAGGGCTGCTCCGGTACACTCCGCTGCCTGCTCGTTCACGCGGACGCATAGCCATGGATGCCCGCAAAGAAAAAAGCCGCGCTGCCATCGTTGCAGCGTTCTCCGAGCTGCTACGCGAAGAGGATTACGGCAAGATTACCGTCGGCGACATCATCGCTCGTGCCCATGTTGGTCGGGCCACATTCTACGGCCTCTTTAAGAGCAAAGACGACCTACTGTCCGAGGGCGTGAGCGACATCTGCACCCACGCCCTCGACGACGATGGCACACCGCTCGACGACCCACTCGTGCAGGTCGAGCATATCCTCAACAACCTCTGGGAGCGCCGCCAAGGCGTTCGAGCCCTCGTAGCCGGAGCCGGCTCGCGCGTCTTCGCCGACTGTCTCCGCAAGACCATCATGTCACGAGCAGCCGAAACCGTCCCTACCGACCCAAACGGCCCCGCCGCCACCATGGACCGCAGTTTCTTACTACACCACATAGCCTCAAGCTTCGTAGGAATGGTCCAATGGTGGGCCTGGCACAACTTCCAAGCAGATAAGGCCGAAGTAGCCAAAGACTACCTATCAGCCATCAAGCCCCTCTTCGGCTAAGTAACTATCCCTTCCCAAAGTGCCAACAGCAGCCCAACGCCCCTACCAGCAACAAGCCCCTCCCATCCAAATTCAGATATATATGTTGGGTTGCTTGTACGAACGCAACAAAGACCCCGCAGCCGTCCGCATGGGGTAACTTCCCAGCGCACTCCGCAGGACGCAAAAAGGCTCGCCGCACAAGGTGCGCAGCGAGCCTTTTTGCATGTCCGAGGACGCGCTGGGAAGTTACCCCATGCGGACGGCGAACAACTATGTAGTCTTGGACTAGAACATGCCCAAGAAACCGTGCACAAACAGTGCGGCCAGAGCGGCACCGACAAACGGAGCAATGCCAGGAACGAGCAGACCGTACTTCCAGTTGTTGTCAGCCTTGTTCTTAATCGGCAGCACCTGATAGGCCATGCGAGGACCAAGGTCACGAGCCTGGTTCATGGCGAAGCCGGTGATGCCGCCCATGCCCATGCCAACGGCCCAAACGATCAGGCCGACGCAGATAGCGAGCATCAGAACGTTCTCACCAGCGCGGCTAGCGGCAGCAAGGATGGCGCTGATGAACACAAAGGTGCAGATAGCCTCGCAGAAGAAGTTGCGAGCATAGTTGGTGCCCTCGGTGGTGGGGTTGGTCGAGAAGATGTTGCGCTGGGCAATGGGGTCGACGACGCCCTCGGAAGCCTTGAACTCATCGGCATACATAAGCCAAGCGATTACGGCGCCCACAAAGCCGCCGAGCATATCGGCAATCATGAAGGGAATGCAGCTGCCCCACGGCACCAGACCTACGATGCACTGGGCGAGCACCATAGCCGGGTTCATGCACACGGCGCCGCCAAAGACAAACAGGCAGACCGAGATGCCAAAAGACCAAGTGGTGATGGCAAACATATGGCCGGAACCCTGATACTTGGTGCCCTTGAGTACGGTATCGCAGTGCACGCCCACGCCAAAGATGATCATGAGGGCCGTTGCGCCGAATTCGCAGAGGAGTTTGGTAAGCATAAAACCTTATCTTTCTTGTCGGTTATAAACGATTCGTTTAGGCCGCGTACTAGTGCTGAGC
>DBEZQF010000047.1:0-4055 GCA_048254795.1 Collinsella sp.
GCGGGGAATATAGGGTTAACGTTCACCCTATATTCCCCGTTCGCGTTACACTAGGGGTAACGTTCACCTATCGTTTATGTCAGAGGGGACAGCAATGGGTTGCAATCAAATCCTGGACCGTTATATCGAGCAGTTGATCGAAACCTCTACGCCGCAGGCGCCGGCTTGGAATATCGAAAAGATTCGCGCCGGCAAGGAGAACACCTGGAACTATATCGACGGCTGCATGATCAAGGCGCTCATCGAGCTGTACGAGATCACGGGTGAGCAGCGCTACCTGACCTTTGCCGATGACTACATCGATTTCTTTGTCCAGGACGACGGTACCATCAAGCATTACAACCCGCAGGATTACAACCTCGATAACGTCAATGCGGGCAAGACCCTCTACAAGCTCTATGACCTGGTGGGCAAGCCCAAGTACCGTGCCGCCATGGACACCATCTACCGCCAGCTCGAGACCCAGCCGCGCACCAAAGAAGGCGTGTTTTGGCACAAGGCCGTCTATCCCAACCAGATCTGGCTCGATGGCATGTATATGGCCCAGCCGTTCTACATGCAGTACGAGCTGAGCTTCCACAACCGTCGTGCCTGCTCGGACAGCTTCCATATGTTCCAGGTCGTGCATGACCTGATGCGCAACCCCCTCAACGGTCTGTACTATCACGCTTACGACGCGAGCCGCAAACAGTTCTGGTGCGACCCGGTCACCGGCCTTTCGGCTAACTTCTGGCTGCGCGCCGAGGGCTGGTTTGCCATGGCACTCATCGATACCTGGGAGCTCATGCCGCCTTCGATGTCAGCCGAGAAGGACGAGATTCGCAAGATGTTCCACGACCTGATCGACGCTATGCTGCCGTATCAGGACGAGAAGACCGGCATGTGGCATCAGGTCATCAACCTGCCCAATATCGCCCCCAACTACCTGGAGGAGTCTGGTAGCGCGATTTTTGCCAATGCCATCATGAAGGGCGTCCGTCTGGGCGTGCTGGGCGAGCGTTACTACCAGTACGGCCGTCGCGCCTTCGACGGCATCTGCGAGACCTGCCTGTCCGAGCATGATGGCCAGCTGGCGCTCGACAACATCTGCCTGGTCGCGGGCTTGGGCAACACCGCGCACCGCGAGGGCACGTTTGATTACTACATGAGCGAGCCCGTGGTCAAAAATGATGCAAAGGGTGTGGCGCCGCTGGTGCTTGCCTATATCGAGACCATGCATCACGACAAGCTGGCCGGTAAGCGCGATCCGCTCGCCCCCTCGGGCGTGTGCTCCATCGAGGACCCGTTTGGCGGATACACCCCGGGCATCAACGCTCATAAGGGATGTGAATAACGTGGGGGCTATTACTCCGGGTGTACGTTTGCACGACCTTCCGCAGGGGACCGTCGAGGAACGCATTCGCATGGCGGGAGAGCTGGGCTTTTCGTGCATTCAGCTGCCGAGCAAGGTGCTCTACGCATCGATGGGGATCGATCGAGGCGGCCTGACCAGCGAGCTTGCCGACCATTTGCGTGCCGTGCTCGATGAGTCGGGCGTTTCGGTCGCCGTGCTCGGCTGCTATAAGAATTTGGCGACGCCCGATCGCCAACAGCTCATGGATAACTATGCCGAGTACGAGGCGTGCCTGAACTTTGCCCAGATGCTCGGCGGATGCCCGGTTGGCACCGAGACCGGTCGCCCCAATGCGCAGAACCGCGTCGCGGACGACCGCATGACCGACGAGGCACTCGATGCGTTTGAAGACGGACTTGCACACGTCTGCGATCGGGCCGAGGCCGTGGGCGGTCAGGTTCTAATTGAGCCCGGTTGGAACGAGACGGTCAACACGCCAGATCGCTGCCGTGAGGTGCTGGAGCGCGTCTCGAGTCCGTCGCTCGGCGTGATCTATGACCCAGTGTCGCTGCTGCACCCCAGCGTCGTTGACGAAGCGCAGGAAATCACCGCGCGCATGCTCTATTTATGCGGCAGCAAGATCCGCGCGCTGCACGCCAAGGATTTTGAGGTCGTTGATAACGAGGACGAAGCCGGTTGGTGCGACGGTACGGGTTCACGTCTGGTGTGTCATGGCGTGGGCGAGACGGGACGATATGACTTTGAGCCCGTGGTGGCCTGGGCGGCTGCCGCCTGCCCTGGGATTCCTTGCGTGGTCGAGAACAGCGTGCCGGCGACGGCGGCTGACTGCCTGGCGACACTCGAGCACATGTCCGGTCGCTGCGGGGCTTCGCATCGCGAGTTATAGCATTGGCTTTTGCCGTGTCGGCAGATTGAGATTACCTGTATGGGGGCGGCGGTGAAGGGTCTTTATCGTCGCCCCATTGGATTGCATTAAAAAGGGGAGTTGCGTGGCTATCCACATTGTCGAAGAGGCGAATCGTTGCCTGGGTTGTAAAAGGGCGTTCTGTCAGATTGAGGGCTGTCCAGTTCAGACGCCTATTCCGCAGGTCATCGACCTGTTCAAGCAGCGTCGTCTAGAAGAGGCGGGCGAGCTACTGTTCCAGAACAATCCCATGAGCGCGGTCTGCTCCATGGTGTGCAATCATTCGGGCCAGTGCGAGGGCGCTTGCATTCAGGGCCGTAAGGGCACACCCGTGCATTTTTCGAGCATCGAGCACTACATCTCCACAGCGTATTTAGATCGTAAGGAGTGGACGCCCGCGCCGTCGTGTGGCAAACAGGTTGCTGTGGTCGGTTCCGGTCCCGCCGGTATTACCGTGGCCATTAAGATGGCCCAGCTGGGCTGTGCCGTCACGGTATTTGAACAGCGCCCCGAGATCGGCGGTGTGCTGGAATACGGTATCCCCGAGTTCCGCCTGCCCCGTGCGCTCGTACAAAAGTACCGTCACGTGATGTGCTCGCTTGGCGTGCGCGTGCGCCCCTCGACCACCATCGGCGGCGCACTGCACATCGATGACCTGCTACGTGACGGCTACGACGCGGTCTTTGTCGGTACCGGTACCTGGCGAGCTCGAAAGTTGGGTATTCCCGGCGAGTCGCGCGGCAACGTGCTGTTTGGCATCGATTACCTGGTCGATCCCGCGAGCGTGGCAATCGGGCAGAACGTGGCGGTCATCGGTGCCGGCAATGTTGCCATGGATGTTGCCCGCACAGCCCTGCGCTCGGGCGCTCGCAAGGTCACCGTGTATGCCCGCTCGCGCCATATCTCGGCCATCGACGACGAGGTCGAGCTGACCGAGCTCGATGGTGCCGAGATTGTGTGCGGCAAGGCGATCTGTGCCATCGACGATAACGGTCCGGTCTTCGAGACGGCTATCTTCGACGAGGAGAATAACGTGGTGGGGTACGAGGAAGAGCTCGACCATGCGTCTGCCGACACAGTTGTGATTGCGGCTTCGCAGGTGCCCAAAGACAAGCTTGTGCTTACGACGGGTGGTCTGGAGACCGACCATCGCGGCCTGCTTTCGGTCGATGAATGCGGTATGACCACCGTGCCTGGCGTCTTTGCCGCCGGCGACGTGGTTAACGGCCCGCTCACCGTGGTTCATGCCGTGGCAGGCGCCAAGCTCGCCGTCGAAGGCATGACTGCCTATTTGGGTCTCTAACATATCCCATCCATTAGTTGCGGTGAAATACGGACTGTTTTGGCTGTCAAAAGCCTCGACTGCTCCGTATTTCACCGCAACTTTTTTGTGGGTCGATACGCAGGCAGGGGAGTGCGTGCGGTCGGGTGTTGTGCAGTTGCTGGTACGATAGGTACGTCAGCAACTGCCGCCGAGCGGCTCAAATGAAAGGAAGCCTGTATGGAGTCATCCGCCTACCCGATGCTCTTTAGCCCGATCAAGGTCGGTACGACCGAGGTCAAGAACCGCGTCTTTATGCCGCCGGTGTCCACCAACCTGGCCGATCATGGCTATGTGACCGACGACTTGGTCGATCATTACCGTGCCCGCGCCAAGGGCGGCGTGGGCCTCATCATCACCGAGGTCGTGACGGTCGAGCCTACCTATACCTATCTGCCGGGTGACATGTGCTGCTACGACGACACGTTTATCCCTGGCTGGGAAAAGCTCGCCGCGGCCGTCCACGAGTATGGCTG
>DBEZQF010000048.1:0-2223 GCA_048254795.1 Collinsella sp.
GTCGACGCCGATCCGAACATGACGCTGTAGCTGGTACGGCGCGGTCCCCGGACGGAGGGGCCGGATATAAGGTTTCCTGCTCTACAGTCCTGCGCAAGACGAAGGCCACATTAAGTGGCCTTCTTTGCGTGCGGAACTCGCGATAAACCTTATATCCGGCCCCTCCGTCCGGGGACCTTTCTGTGTCAATATAGCTTCTGAGCTGGTTTGGCGTCGACAACGTCCAGCAAAGTTAACAAGCCAGTGTCGAATTTCCGGCGTTCTTTAGCTGAAAGAAAAAGTTGGTGTGCGGAGCTTTGCTCCGCATTTGGGATGGGAGCTCCCGCGGCCCTCAGGGGCATCTCTCATGCAAAAACTTTTGTCGGGTAAAGTCCGAGGTCAGTGGCGTTTTATACCGAGAAATCCAAAAAAGTTGAAAATTCATTACAAATTTGCGTTGACTTTAGGTAACTAAAGTTTCATACTCCTTTTCAACCACTGGGGGATGTGAACACGCACGGATCGTTCGCATCATGATTGAAGAGGATTTCTTAGACATGTTCACGCATCAGCTAAACATTATCAGCGTAGTAATTATCTGATGCGGGTTAGCACATACAGCTAGCCCGTACGATAACGGGCGGCTGATGAAGATGAGGGCCGTCGAGCGCAACCGACGGCCCTCATTTTTTATGTCTAGGAAGTTCTTTTTAGAGGAGGAAATGTAATGAACGGAGTTTTGCTCATGGTTGTGGCCGCGGCGGTGCTCGCCTGCGGCTATCTGGGCTATGGTCGCTGGCTGGCCAACAAGTGGGGCGTTGACAAGGATGCCCTCACGCCGGCCAAGCGCATGAAGGACGGCAACAGCTTCTCGCCCGTCTCCGCCTTCACCGCGTTCTCGCACCAGTTCAGCTCGATCTGCGGTGCTGGCCCCGTCACGGGTACGATCGTCGCCATGGCCTTTGGCTGGCTGCCCGTCGTGCTCTGGGTCCTCGTCGGCGGCATCTTCTTTGGTGCCGTCCACGACTTTGGTGCCCTGTACGCTTCGATGAAGAACAACGGCAAGTCGCTCGCTCAGCTCATTGAGAAGTACATCGGCAAGACCGGCCGTCGCCTGTTCCTGCTGTTCTGCTGGCTGTTCTGCATCATCGTCATCGCCGCCTTCACCGACATGGTCTGCAAGACGTTCATGTTCACCCCGGCCGTTGACGCTTCTGGTGCGGCTACCGGTGCCATCGACTTCACCAAGTCCTATGCCGCCGGCTGCGCTGGTACCATCTCCATCCTGTTCACCTTCGTCGCTATCGCCTTTGGTTGGGCCCAGAAGAAGTTCAACCTCACCGGCGCTGCCGAGTTCGTCACCGGCGTGGTCCTCATGGTTCTCATGTTTGCCGTCGGTATGCAGTTCCCGGTCTACCTGGATAAGTTCCAGTGGTTTGCCGTCGTCATGGTTTACCTGGTCTTTGCTGGCGCCATGCCCATCCAGATGCTCAAGACCCCGCGTGACTACCTCACTTCCATCATGATGATCGTCATGATCGTCTGCGCTGTCCTCGGCATCGTCGTCCTGGGCGTCAACGGTCAGGCCACTATCACCGCTCCGGTCTTCACCGGCTTCTCCACTGCCTCCGGCATGATGTTCCCGGTCCTGTTCGTCTCCGTCGCTTGCGGTGCTCTCTCCGGTTTCCACAGCCTCGTTTCTTCCGGCACCTCTTCTAAGCAGGTCGAGAAGGAGCAGGACGCCGTCAAGGTCGGTTACGGCGCCATGATCGTCGAGTCCTTCGTCGGCATCCTTGCCATCATCGTCGCTGGCATCATGTTCTCCGATATGAACACCGCCGGTACTGGCGCCCTCAACGCCGGTGTCGCTTCCACCCCGTTCCAGATCTTCGCCGCTGGTATCTCCCGCGGTATGCAGGCCTTCGGTGTTGACGGCACGCTCGCTACCGTCTTCATGACCATGAACGTCTCCGCTCTGGCCCTGACCTCGCTCGATGCCGTCGCCCGCATCGCCCGCACCTCGTTCTCCGAGTTCTTTGCCCAGACCAACGACGCCCTGGCCATCGAGTCCAAGGCCGGCTACATGAAGGTACTCGGCAACCCCTGGTTCGCCACGGTCGTTACCCTGCTTCCCGGTCTCGCCCTCGCTTTTGGTGGCTATGCCAACATCTGGCCGCTCTTTGGTGCTTCCAACCAGCTGCTCGGCGGCATGACCATGATCACCCTCGCCGTGTTCTGCAAGTG
>DBEZQF010000049.1:0-8277 GCA_048254795.1 Collinsella sp.
CCAGCGGGATTCGAACCCGCGATATCCACCTTGAAAGGGTGGCGTCCTTGGCCGCTAGACGATGGGGACAGCGGGAAAGAGTATAGCAGACTTTTTTAGCCGTTCACATATCGTTGGCAAACTGAAAAACCACCACAAAGGTGCCTGTCCCCTTTGTGGTGGCGAGGCGTTAGGGGAGGAGCTTCATCGCGGCGTCGTGGGCGGCGTGCTCGTAGGTGTCGTCGAGGGGTTTGAGCGGCAGCAGGGCTGTGGCCTGCGCATCGCCGCGGCGCTCGAGGGCATGCGCGATGAGCCAGTCGGCGAGTTCGGGGTTTTTGGGCAGTGCCGGTCCGTGTAGGTACGTGCCGATGACGCCCTTGTAGATCAGACCCTCAAAGCCGTCGTCGCCGTTGTTGCCGGTACCCGTGACGACGGACGTTCCGAGTGGCGTGGCGTCTGCGTCGAGCAGGGTGCGACCTCCATGGTTCTCGAATCCCACAAAGGGCTCGGGTGACAGATCGGTTTTGACGGCGACGTTGCCGATCAGGCGGTCGGAGCCGCGTACGGTTTCGGCGGCAATGACCCCCAGACCCTCGATGCGATTCTCGCCCATATAGTACGAACGGCCGAGCAGCTGATAGCTGCCACAGATGGCAAGCAGCGAGCCGCCATCCTCAACATAGGCCGCGACCTTGTCTTTTTGGGCGAGCAGCTCGTGTGCCACGGCTAGCTGGTCGCGGTCGGAGCCGCCACCCATCATGACGATATCGGCATCGGTGAGATCGAGTGACTCGCCCATACGGACCTCGTCCACGCGAACGGGAATGCCACGCCAGGCGCAACGGCGCTCGAGCGCGATAACATTGCCGCCGTCGCCGTAGAGGTTAAGGGCATCGGGATACAGGTAGACGATGCGCAGCGGGCGCGAAAGCTCGACTGGTGCGATGCCGACAGGAAGAGCGCTGCCGTCGGCACGGGCTACGGCGCGCCCGGCAACAGCGTCGGCGGCAGCGCCTTTCAGCCCGTCGAGCTCCTTGACCAGCGGCGGGAAGGCCGTGTAGTTAGCGACGGCGTAGAAAGTGTCGCCGGCAGCCTCGTCTGCCACGGCGCCAATTGCCTGGGCGACGTCCGAGATTATCGCGGCATCGATGCCGGCGTACTTGAGGCGGACCTGCATGTCGAGCGCACGCGTGCCTCCGGCAAAGGCGACAAGACCCGGCGTGCCGGCGATGCGCTCAAAGTCGACGTCGTAGATCCACGATACATCGTGTCCGTCGGCGTCGTTGTCGTTGAGGAAGAAAGCGCAGAGTCTGCCGCCCGCCGTCTTAATGGACTGGATCTGTCGATCGAAGCCTACGGGATTCTTGGCCAGGTTGGCCTCGACGGTGCGGCCGGCGATATCCCAGCGGCCCATGCGTCCGCCGGCGGGGACGTAGGCATCGAGCGTGGGCTGCAGGTGCGCCGTATCCACGCCTAACTCATGTGCGGCAAAGAATGCAGCGGCAACGTTGTAGACCATGTACAGGCCGTTGTAGCGCGTGGCGATGTGTACGGCAGCCGCGTCGGACGCAGATCCAAAGACCAGGTCAAAGCCGTAGCCGTCGCAGCCGAGCTCCACGCCCGTCACACGGCGGACCAGTGCGGGGCGTGCCCAACCGCACGAGGGGCAATGGTAGGCGCCGAGTTGACCATACTGCACATAGTCGTACTCCAACGGGGCGTTGCACTGCGAGCAAAAGCGCGAGTCGCTAATACAGTCGGACTCGGTGTTGGTGGCGCCGTCGATGCCAAAGGCGATGCTTGCATTGGGAACGCGTGCGGCGATCGCGGCACACAGCGGGTCGTCTGCGTTGTAGATGAGCGTTGTCGTTGGAGAGAGCTCCAACGCATGGGCGATGACGTCTTGGGTATGGTCGATCTCGCCATAGCGATCCAGCTGGTCACGGAACAGGTTGAGCAGCACGAAGTACGTCGGCTTGAGCTTGGGCAGAACGCGTACGGTGTAGAGCTCGTCGCACTCAAAAACGCCCACGCGCTTGCCGCCGCCGGCTCGCTTGAGGCCGCTGCGCGCTTCGAGCAGTGCGCCCACCACGCCCGGCTCCATGTTGTTGCCGGCGCGGTTGCATACCACGGTGGCACCGCTGGCGGCAACAGCGTCGGCGATGAGGTTGGAGGTGGTGGTCTTGCCGTTGGTGCCGGTGATCACCACGCTGCGGTCGACCAGGCTCGCGAGGTCGCTTAGCAGCTCGGGGTCGATTTTCATGGCGATGCGGCCGGGAAGCACGCCACCCTGGCGTTTGAGGACAGAGCGCAGTCCCCAGCGAGCGATATCGCTCGAGGTGCAGGCAAGAGATGAGCGGAAGTTCATGAAGCCGTTCCTAACATAGATGACATGGTCGGGGCGATCGCGTCGCTAAAAGCCGTAGCGGCGCGCAAATTCCTGGGCAAGCTGCGATACGTCTTCGCAGGCATTGGCCCAGGGGGCAAAGTCGGGGGTATCCGAGATAATGCCGTCCGCTTCCCAAACGGCCTGGTGCGAAAGATCCCAGGGATCGCGTGGCTCGGGCCGGCAGGGAAGGTACGGCGTCTGGTACATGGGGTTCAGCAAGAAGAACGCGCCGCCCTCGCAGCGGTTGGCAAACTCGCGCAGCGCGCGTGTCGCCGGGCGCATCTTGTTCGTTTTGAACAGCAGAATCGTGCGGGCGAGCAGATACCAAGGAGAGTTCTCGAGTGCGTCTGCCCCGATCTCTTCCTCGAGCTGGTGGGCTAGGGCAAAAAAGCCGTCCTGATCTTCCAGACGAGCGAGGGCGAGCAACACGGTGCCTGCGGCTCGGGTGGGATAGCCTTCTGCCTTAAGGACGCGGCGGGCGTAGTTGGCGGCAGCGCGGTAGCGGGCGCTCGCCATGCACAGCTGCGAGATGGCCTCGAGCGTATGAAGCCACCCGATAAGAGCCGGCTCGCTCACGGTGAGATCGGCCGCCGTCACGCTGTCTGTCAGCACTTTGTTGGCCCAGTAGTGCGGGGCTTCCATGTCGAACCCGGGCACGCTTTGCTGCAGGTAATCGGCCGTGGTCGCTTCGAGCTTCATCAGGTCGCCTAGGCAGGCGTCGACGGGCGTGTCCGCCAAAATGATGGCGAGCAGCTGGGCATCGAGGACATACGCATCGACGCGGACGATCTTGAGCAGCTCATCGCGCATATCGTCGAACAGGCGGTTGCGCGTTTGCTCAAACTCCTCGTCGCTGCCCATGTCCTCGATGCGATGGAGCTCGTCGAGCAGGTAGCGATGAACACCGGCATAGGACAGCAGCGCCTGGGCATGCTCAGACTGCGCATACTTATGAGGGTTGACGTTCACGTCGTTATGGACAAGCTCGCGTGCTGCATCGGTGAGCTCGGGGTGCGACGCCAGATAGGTGCGCTCCAGGTAGGCGGGGATGTAGACGCTCGGATCCATTAGAGGTCTCCTCCCTTAAACGGCAAACCCTGCTCGGCCGCCCGCAGTATGCGCTCATCGATTTGGGAACGCACGATATCGTTGGTGGCGACCCAGGCGGCAAAACTGGCGTTGTCGGGGGCGCCCAGGCCCTCCTGCAGTACCGGCGTCGCCTCGGACAGCGCAAGGACAAGCTCGTCGGTCGAGCCCACGCCCACGTTGACGCGGGCATAGACGCCATCGGGAAACTCGGTTTGGAAGTAGAGCGCCTCGGCTGCGTGCGGGCACGAACGCGCAAGGATACGCAGGTAGTGTTCGGCACCCTCGTAGTCCAGCTCGCGCCAGGCAGCGCTCATCAGCGCGATGAGCGTCCACGGGTCCAAGTCACGCTCCGCATCTTTGGGGCGGCGGCGCAGCGGGGTATTCGCGAGGTACGGCACGGAGTGAGCGGAGCGAAAGCGCTTGAGCTCCTCGGCGGGGTATTCGAGCTTTGCCATGGCGAGCATCGCGGTGTGGCGGACACCAGCGGGGTCGTTGGGCGCAAAGTCCAAGCTGCGATTCGCGGCTTCGAGCGACATGCGGTAGCGTCCGCTAATGAGCGCGCGCGATGCCAAGGCGGCAAGCCAGCGCAGGTAGGGGCGGCGCATAAGGTCGCCTGCGGCCTCGCGCTCGTAGGGGTCCTGCGCCGAGGCGATCTTGAGCGCCAGATCGTGCTCCACCTCGTCGCACTTGGACACCAGATACTGCACGTATTCCTCGTTGGATTCGGCGGTGAGTGCCGTCAGCATGCGCTGGGCATCCCAGTTGGCCGGATCGAGTGCGGCCGCCTCGCGGAGCATGTTCTCGGCTGCGGCTTCTTCTTGCTCTGCCTGGGTATCGTCGGGGATAAAGGGAATGCGGTAGTCGACAGCCTCGACCACCTTGGCAATCAGATGCCCGGCGCGGTCGCGGTCGTGCACGATGAGCGGTGCGGGGTTGCGGGTGAATTGTTCCATCAGACGCTCTACGGCGGCACCGTCGGTGAGCGGGATATTGTCGCGGCGCAAGGCCTCAAGAACGAGGCGATGGCAATCCTCTTGAATGGGATCGAATGCCATGGGGCCTCCTTTGCTGCGGTTAGGGTTCAGATGTTTCTATAAAGTTCTAGTTTACCCGCATGTGGCACACCGGGGGTGCCGCACTTGGACTTGCACCTTTGCACCACGAAGTCGGATGTCGCACAAATGTCGGCACCATGGACGGCCGAGTGGTATCACGGTGCCGCAAACGGTCGATTTTTGGCGGCGAACGGTGCATATTTTGGAGGGGCACAGTCCTGCCCGGGATATGTAGTCAACCTTGATAAAACGTTTGCCCAGCTTGGGAGTATGAATGCCGCACAAGGGTCTTCAGGGATAGAAAAAACGTTTCATCATTGGCGGCTTTAGGTGAATAACTGACCAACCAGAACGGTAAAATAGTGTTTGTCTGAGCGTTGAGACGTTTAGACATCGCGCATTGTCATCGCCGGCAACGCGCAAACCGGTCCTAACGGAGCCAATTGGGTGCTCCGTTATATACGCAAGTCTAAGAGGGGCTTGTTTAGGAGGCACAGTATGGGACGTTTTACCAATCCTCGCGATCTGTACTTTGGTGAGGGCGCTCGCCACGAGGTGAAGAACCTCAAGGGCAAGAAGGCCATCATCGTTTCTGGCGGCAGCTCTATGCGCCGCGGCGGGTTCCTGCAGGACGTCGAGAACGACCTTAAGGAAGGCGGCTTCGAGGTCAAGCTGTTCGAGGGCGTCGAGTCCGACCCGTCCATCGAGACGGTCATGAAGGGCGCCGAGGCCATGCGCGAGTTCGAGCCCGACTGGATTATCGCCATCGGTGGCGGCTCGCCCATCGATGCCGCTAAGGCCATGTGGGTCTTCTACGAGTATCCCGAGGAGTCCTTCGATAACATCATCCAGCCGTTCAGCTTCCCTGAGCTGCGTCAGAAGGCTCATTTCTGCGCCATCTCCTCTACCTCCGGCACCGCTACCGAGGTCACCGCGTTCTCCGTCATTACCGACTATGCCAAGGGCATCAAGTACCCGCTGGCCGACTTCAACATCACCCCTGATGTCGCCATCGTCGACCCCGAGCTCACCTACACCATGCCCGCCAAGCTGTGCGCTCACACCGGCATGGATGCTCTGACCCACTGCATGGAGGCCTACGTTTCCACCTGCGCCTCTATGTTCACCGACGCCAACGCTCTGCACGGCATCCGCGAGATCGTCGAGTGGCTGCCCAAGTCCTATGCTGGCGACCATGAGGCCCGTCAGCACATGCACGAGGCTCAGTGCATCGCCGGTATCGCCTTCTCCTCGGGCCTGCTCGGCATCGTTCACTCCATGGCTCACAAGACCGGTGCTGCCTTCGAGAACGGCCACATCATCCACGGTGCCGCTAACGCCATGTACCTGGGCAAGGTCATCCAGTGGAACTCCAAGGATCCCCGTGCTGCCGAGCGTTACGCTTACGTGGCCAAGGAGATCCTGCACCTTCCCGGCGAGACCAACGAGGAGCTCATCGCTGCGCTCGTCCAGAAGATCCGCGACCTCAACGACCAGCTCAACATTCCGCAGTCCATCAAGGATTACGCGAATGGTGGCGTGAAGGTCGACGCCGAGAACCCGCAGATGGTTTCCGAGGAGGAGTTCCTCGCCAAGCTGCCCGAGATCGCCGCGAACGCCGAGCAGGACGCCTGCACGCCCGAGAACCCGCGTGAGACCAAGGCTGCCGACTTCGAGAAGATCCTCAAGGCCTGCTACTACGACACCGACATCGATTTCTAATCGACTCTTGTTATCGTAACGAGGGGCTCCGCACGTATCCGTACGGAGCCCCTTTCTTTTTTAGAGAATGGGATAGTTATGGCTGCAATTTTCAATAGCCCCAGCAAGTACATCCAGGGTCCGGACGAGCTGGCCAAGCTCGGCTCCTATGTCGAGCCGCTCGGCGCTAAGGCCCTCGTCATCGTGACGCCTTCGGGCAAGAAGCGCGTCGGTGCCAAGATCGAGGGCGGCTTTGCCGAGGCCAAGGCCGAGCTGCTGTTTGAGGACTTTAACGGCGAGTGCTCCAAGGGCGAGGTCGATCGCCTGGTTGCGCTCGCTCGCGACAACGGTTGCGACATCATCGTCGGCGTCGGTGGCGGCAAGATCCTCGACACCGCGAAGGCCGTCGCCTATTACCTGGAGTCCCCGGTTATCATTTGCCCCACCATTGCCTCGACCGATGCACCGTGCTCGGCACTTTCGGTGCTTTACACCGATGACGGCCAGTTTGATAAGTACCTCTTCCTTAAGGCAAACCCCAATATCGTCCTGATGGATACGACGGTTATCGCGGCGAGCCCGGTGCGCCTGACGGTTTCCGGTATGGGCGATGCGCTCGCAACCTATTTCGAGGCTCAGGCGACGCACGATGCCGACGGCGGCACCTGCGCCGGCGGCAAGGGCGGAATGGCCGGTCTGGCGCTCGCCAAGCTCTGCTACGAGACGCTTATGGCCGATGGCGTCAAGGCCAAGGTCGCGCTGGAGAAGGGCGCGCTCACGCCTGCCGTCGAGCACATCATCGAGGCCAATACGCTGCTTTCGGGCATTGGCTTTGAGAGCTCGGGCCTTGCCGCTGCTCATGCCATCCACAATGGTCTGACGATGCTGCCCGAGTGCCACGGCATGTATCACGGCGAGAAGGTCGCCTTCGGCACTATCGTCCAGCTGGTACTCGAGGATGCCCCGACCGAGAAGCTCGAGGAAGTCTTGGGCTTCTGCATTGAGCTTGGCCTGCCGGTCACGATGAAGGAACTTGGCGTTGCCGAGCTTACGCGCGAGCAGGCCATGATTGTTGCCGAGGCCGCCTGCGCACCCGATGACACCATGTGCAACATGCCCTTTGAGGTGACGCCCGAGATGGTCGCAAACGCCATCCTGGGTGCCGACGCGCTGGGCCACTACTATCTCATGGATGAGTAAATCAAGCTAAGGAAGGGGCAAAGCTAACAGATGACTTTGCCCCTTTTTGCTATGGTGCAAACTAACCTGGCCCCTTCGCACCAAGTTGGTGCAAAGGGGCCAGGTTACTTTGCACCAATCGTTGTTTGATGAAGGGCGGATTCTCGTATGGCGCTTCCTATGGTTTACGGCGGTCCCGGCCGGTATGTTCAGGGGCCGGGCGAACTGTCGCGTCAAGGCAGGTATTTGTCATGGTTGGGCTGCGCTGCCTATGTCTTGTTTGACCAGGGCACCGAGGATCGGCTGTGCAGGCAGATCGTCGATGGATTTCTGGACGAAGATCTAAGCGAGCCGTTCTTTAAGATTTATGACGGTCCGTGTACGGAAGAGGCCGTTGTCGAAATGGCTAAGGAAGCCCAGGCCGAGTATTGCGACATGGTAGTGGGTATTGGCGGCGGCAAAATGCTCGATATCGCCAAGGCCGTTGCGTTTTATGCCGAGTTGCCGTTGTGCGTATGCCCCACGGCGGCATCGATGGACGGTCCGTGCAGCGAGATTTCCGATGCCGATTTGCAGGGTGTTGCAGATGCGGTCTTTAGAAACGAGCGCAATATGGCTAACGAACAGGCCAAGGTGACCAAACTAAAGCTCGTGCAGTTCATGTGCGAGGCATAGTTTGGCGCTTGATTGATCTTGTGCAATCGAGACGGCGATAGGCCATGGGCTATTTGCCGCAAAGATGCTCCGCGTGTAATTTGCCCGAGGCGTGGGCCGATGGCGTATCATTATCTCTTGCTTGTTTGCACTGCTCAGGGAGGGGCCGCGCATGGCGCAGGAACACGATCTGTTTGATGACATTATCGAGATCAGCAAGGGTTTCGACTT
>DBEZQF010000050.1:0-2915 GCA_048254795.1 Collinsella sp.
CACGGCGCCGGCGCCGGAGACGAGGCTCAGGCCGAGTTCGACCGCGTGTTCAAGGAGGGCCAGCTTGCCGACTTCCCCGAGAAGCATGTCGAGCTGACCGTCAACGACGAGGGCCAGATCTACCTCGCCGGCCTGCTCAAGGACTTGGGCCTTTCGGCGAGCGCCGGCCAGGCTCGTCGCGATATCGACGGCGGCGGCGTCAAGATCAACGGCAAGGCCGTGGCTCCCAAGAGCTATAACATCGATCCCAGCGCCCTCAAGCTGGGCGACACCCTCTCCGTGGGCAAGCGCAAGGGTTTCAAGTTGATTTAGTTCCGCCGTTCTAACGAACGGCGGACCGGCCGACGCTGCGCGGGCCGCATTTGGACAATCTGACGTTCAACTTCAAGGGCGCGACCAGAAGGTCAGCGCCCTTTCGTTTCACGTCACCTTGTCTCAAATGCGGCCCGCTCGCTGTCATTGCCAAAACATCGGCGTTTTAATATCGGCGCTGCCGTGGTTGGCACTTGGGGACGTTCCTTTTGTGCCGGCACTTTGGGACACTCCTTGTCATTGGTGCAAAGCAACCTGTCCCCATTGCGTCAAGCGGCGTGTGCCGTTAAGCGGAGAGGCGTATTGTTGACCCATCGTTTGGGCATACAATGGCTATTGGTTTGCTGCGGTGAAGGTCTGTCCGCTCCGCAGCTTTTTTCTACGGTTAAAGGAGTATGTATGTCCGTTGAGGTCATGAGGACTGTGATCGATGCTGCCGAGGGGCGCGTGCCCGTCGACACGCTGTTTACCAATGCACAGATTGTCGACGTGTATGGCCAGCGCGTGGCGCCCGGTAGCGTTGCCGTCAAGGACGGTGTGATCGTCGGCGTGCTCTACGATGGTCGCGACGATGCCGCTGGCACCTATGAGGCAACTGAGGTCATCGACTGCCAGGGTCGCTATCTCGCTCCCGGTTTTATTGACGGGCATCTGCATATCGAGTCTTCGAACATCCGTCCCGCCGAGTATGCTCGCATGGCCGCGACGCGCGGTACTACCACCGCCATTGCCGACAGCCACGAGATTGCCAATGTTGCCGGTCTCGACGGCTTGCGCTTTATGATCGAGGATGGTCGCCGCGCGCCCATCTCCATCAAGTACATGATGCCTTCGTGCGTGCCCGCGCTGCCCGACGAGCAGGCCGGTGCCGTTATTTCGGCTGCCGATATGCAGGCGTTTTTTGCCGAGCATCCAGGCGATGTCTTTGGTCTGGGCGAAATGATGAACCTGCCGGGCGTCTTTATGGCCGACCCCGAGACCTGTGCTCGCATCGATGCTGCCAACCAGACGCCGTCCAAGCAGGTTGACGGCCACGCGCCGCTCGTTGCCGGTAAGGACCTCAATGCCTATGCCGCAGCGGGCATTATCGCCGACCACGAGTCGACGATTCCCGAGGAGGCACTCGACAAGCTATCCCGCGGCATGTATGTGATGCTGCGTGAGGGCACGTGCAGCCACGACCTGGCCAATTTGTCCCCGATGCTGCTGGAGAATCCTGCCCGCGCCCGCCGCTGCTGCTTTGCGACCGACGATAGCGCTCCCTCCGATGCTCTTTCGACCGGCATGATCGACAATGCCTGCCGCGTGGCTATCGAGGCCGGTATCGACCCCGTGGTCGCCATCTCTATGGCGTCCCTTTCCACGGCTGAGGCATTTGGCCTGGACCACGGCTGCCGCGACCCGCACGAGCTCCGCGGCGCAATCGCCCCGGGCAAGCGCGCCGACCTGCTGTTGCTCGATGACTTGACGTTTGCCAAGGCTCCGCATCGCGTATATGCCGCTGGCGCGCTCGTGGCGCAGGACGGCACCTTTGTGGGTGAGATTGCACCCGAGATGGCCGAGGTTGCGGCCCTTGCCGATGAGCTGCGTGCTTCCGTTAAGCTGCCGAAGCTTTCGCTTGACGTGTTCGATTATGCCTTTAAGCCGGGCGAGGCGGTTATTGATGTGATCCCGGGCATGGCTATCACGGGCATGGTCCGTCCCGAGACTGACGAGGACTTGCGTCGCATTATGCTGATTGAGCGCCATGGCCGCGGCGTGTCGCTGCAGGCCGAGGGCGCCGATGGCGACGGCCCCGCTGGCCTGGGCCTGGTCGGCAAGCATATCGGTCGCGGCTGGGTGCGCGGTTTCACCATCACCGGTGGTGCCATTGCCTCCACGATCGGCCACGACTCGCACAACGTGTGCGTGGTGGGCGACAATGCGGCGGATATGATGGCTGCCGTTGAGGCCGTGGGCCAGGGCGGCCACGTGCTGGTGCGCAACGGCGAGGTCGTGGCGCGCATTCCGCTGGCGCTCGGTGGCCTTATGAGCGAGGGCACGGCCGAGGACGTTGCCGCGCAGCACGACGACTTTATGGTCAAGGCGCGCGCCATGGGTATTGAGCCGCCGCTCGATCCCATCATGGGCATCATCTTCCTGCCCCTGCCGGTCATCCCGACGCTCCGCATCCGCCCCGAGGGCATGTTCGACGTTACAACCTTCACCTATGCCGACTAGTCATCGGGGACGTTCTTAAACGACTAGTCGTCGGGGACACTCTTTGGCGGGCTGCCTGACGCCGCGACCGTAGGACCTCTGGCATGTGTGAGCTATTTGCTAGGTCCTTGTAACGTTTGCGCCCGCGGAGTCTTATTTGAGTTCCCTTTGGGTACGGTGATTTTGGATATACGTCCGATTCCAACAAGCCCGAAGGGAGCTTTCCTATGTTTAAACTGATTGCATCCGATATGGACGGCACGCTGCTTGACGAAAACGGCCAGGTGCCTCCCGAGACCTACGAACTGATTCTGGCGCTACACGAGCATGGCGTGCATTTCGCCGCATCGTCAGGTCGTCGCTACGATCGCCTGTGCGAGTTCTTTGCGCCCGTTCGCGACAAG
>DBEZQF010000051.1:0-1606 GCA_048254795.1 Collinsella sp.
CGCAACTGGGCCAAGGCCAACCTGCTCTACGACCTGCTCGAGCACAGCGAGCTGTTCCATGGCACCACGCAGGCCGACAGCCGCTCCATCGCCAATGTCACCTTCCGCACCGGCGACGCCGAACTCGACGCGGCCTTTGTCGCAGGCGCGGCCGAGCACCAGATTCAAAACGTCAAGGGCCATCGTCTGGTAGGCGGCATGCGCGCCAGCGTCTACAACGCCGTAACCATGGAAGACGTGCAGGCACTGGCCTCGTACATGAAGGACTTCGAAACGCAGCGTAGTTTGAGCCCGCGATCTAACTAGCCCGCAACGCGCGGGCCGACCAGCCACTTCAAACCACCTGTTTAAACCAAACCTGCTAAGGAGTTTTTCATGCGCAAGATTAAGACCATCGACGACATCACCAAGGACGGCAAAGTCGAGTTTGGCGAGGGCTACGAATTTGTGAGCACCGCCGAGGAGGCCGACGCCATCCTGATGCGCTCGACCGACCTGCACGGCTACGAGCTGCCCGAGGGCATCCGCGCCATCGCCCGCTGCGGCGCCGGCGTCAACAACATCCCCGTCGAGGAGTACGCCAAGAAGGGCGTCGTCGTCTTTAACTCCCCCGGCGCTAACAGCAACGCCGTCAAGGAGCTCGTCCTAGGCATGCTGGTGCTCTCGAGCCGCGGCGTGGTGCAATCGATGAACTGGGTGCGCGACAACGCCGACGACCCCGAGATTCAGGTCGATGCCGAGAAGGCCAAGAAGGCCTTTGTGGGCCGCGAGCTCAAGGGCAAGCGCATCGGCGTCATCGGCCTGGGCAACGTGGGCTCCAAGGTCGCCAACGCCTGCGTCGACCTGGGCATGGACGTTTACGGCTACGACCCGTTCATTTCCGTCGAGCACGCGTGGGTGCTGAGCCGCGAGGTGCAGCGCGTGGGCACGCTCGAGGATCTCTGCCGCGGCTGCGACTACCTCACCGTGCACGTGCCCAGCAAGGCCGACACCATCGGCATGATCAGCACCGAGCAGATTAACCTGCTGGCACCGGACGCCGTGCTCATCAACTACGCGCGCGAAACCATCATTGACGAGGACGCCGTCGACGCCGCCCTGCGCGAGGGCAAGCTCAGCTGGTTTAGCTGCGACTTCGCCACGCCCAAGACGGTCAAGATGCCCAATACGTTTATCACCACGCACTCGGGCTCCGGCACCGGCGAGGCCGAGGCCAACTGCGCCGACATGGCCATCAGCGAGCTCAAGGATTACCTGGAGAACGGCAACATCGCACACAGCGTCAACTACCCCGCCTGCAGCATGGGCAAGGCGCGCGCCGCAAGCCGCATCGCCTGCCTGCACGCCAACGTGCCCAACATGATCGGCCAGATCACGGCAATCCTGGCCAAGGACAACGCCAACGTGCAGCGTATGACCAACGAGTCCGCTGGCGAGAACGCCTACACCATGTTCGACACCGACGAGCACCTGGACAGCAGCACCATCGAGGCGCTCAAGCAGATTCCGTCGATGTATCGCGTGCGCGTAATCAAATAGCGCCGGCTGATCTGACGGGCAGTTCCCCATGTGGCCTGCCCGTCACTGACATTGAATGCCCGCGGGG
>DBEZQF010000052.1:0-2782 GCA_048254795.1 Collinsella sp.
GTAAAAGCCATGCGAGAGCATGGTCTCGGGCGGGTAGGCAAACTGTTGGTGATATAGGCCGTCCACGCTGCGGAAATCGGGGATGCCACTCGCCGTGGAAACGCCCGCGCCGCCAAAGAAGACCACGCGCTTGTGGGTGCCGAACAGCTCCGCCAGCGCGGCGGAGGCCTGTTTGGAGTCCGTTATCGCCTGCGTCATATGAGTCCTCCGTCCTTGTTGGTCGGGCAGCGTCGGGCGATGTCCCAGCATGCGGCCTTTGGGTCAGCACGCGCGGTGCCCACCACCGCCCCTGTTGCGCTAATCTTAAGCCTGCCAACCCCGTCGAAAGGACACCATGCCTCAGACTTACACTTTCGCCTCGTGGAACGTAAACGGCCTGCGCGCCGTGCTCAAAAAGGACCCGAGCTTTATCCAGATCGCGCAAGAACTCGACGTCGATATCCTGGCGTTGCAAGAGACCAAGCTGCAGGAGGGCCAGGTCGATATTGACCTGCCCGGCTATCACCAAACCTGGAGCTACGCCGAGCGCAAAGGCTATTCGGGCACCGCGGTCTTTAGCCGCCAGGAGCCGCTACGCGTGCTGCGCGCCGACGCGCTGCTGCCCTACGCCGGCGAGGGCGAGGCCGCCGAGCTCGTTGCCCAAGCCGCAACCGAGGGCCGCGTCTGTGCGCTCGAGTTCGACAAGTTTTGGTTTGTCGACGTCTATACGCCCAACGCGCAAAATGAGCTCGCGCGCATCGACGTGCGTATGGCCTGGGACGATGCCTATCGCGGCTTTTTGGGCGCGCTTGAGCACGAAACCGGCAAGCCCGTCGTAACCTGCGGCGACTTTAACGTGGCGCACGAAGAGATCGACCTTAAGAACCCCAAGTCCAACCGCGGCAACGCAGGCTTTTCGGACGAAGAGCGCGGTAAGTTTACCGAGCTGCTCAACGCCGGCTTTACCGATACCTGGCGCACGGCAAACCCCGACGTCGAGGGCGTCTACAGCTGGTGGAGCTACCGCTTTAATGCCCGTAAGAACAACGCAGGCTGGCGCATCGACTACTTCCTGGTAAGCGATGCAATCGCCGCCAACGTTCGCGACACCGGTATCCGTGGCGATATCTTCGGCAGCGACCACTGCCCCGTCACCCTCACGCTAGAGCTCTAGCCCCAAGTAATTTCCTGGGAGACAGAGGAAAACAGATCATGTGACCCCTCTCCCCCTATAAGTTGCGGTGGAATAGTTCCTGTTTGGGCAGCAAATAGCCAAAAACGAGAACTATTCCACCGCAAGTTCGTGAGGGAACGCGAAATGCCTTACAGCCCGTATTTCACGACGACACGGTTAATGCGACGGCACCAAGGCTTGTACAAGGCGGCCAAGAACACGCAGGTCGCGAGACCGTGTGTGATATCGAACGGCACTGCCGCGGCAAGACGCGCCATGGCACCCGCCCACGTGAGCGGTTGAACAAAACCGATAATGTCGTAGGCGTTGATCACAACGCCGTACAGCAAACCCGAAGCAAAGCCGTAGGTCAGCAGCGCCGGCATACGCACGGCGCCATCGGCGCGATCAAAAGCGCCGGCATGCGCCAGCGCACCGCCAACGTATCCCACGAGCCCCCAGGCATACATCTGCCACGGCGTCCACATGCCCTGCCCAAAAAAGAAATTGCTGGTCAGCGCCGCCAGCGCGCCAACCATAAAACCATTGCGGCGACCAAGCGTCGCCCCCGCGATAATGGCGATGGCGCTCACCGGTTTAAAGTCGGGAATGGGCCCAAACAGGATGCGCCCCGCCGCCGCCAGCGCCGCCAGCACCAGCGTGGGCATAATCTGGCGCAAACCCGGACGAGATGCCTCGTAACCCGCAAAGAACAGTGCAAGCACCAGCGCCACCACGACAAGCATGGCAAGCGCCGCCTGCTCAACGCCCGCCAGCAACGCCGCTGCCATCACCGCCGGCACCGCCAGCAACAGCGGGATCTCCAGTTTTGTGAGTAAACGCGAGAAACGACAGTCCGTCATCCCATCACGCCCTATAGAACACGTTGTCGGCAAAGAAGTCGGCCGGGGGCTCCATGCAGGCAATCTCGCCGTCAAACATCATGGCGACGTCGTCGGCTACCTGCTCGGCAAAGTCCAAATCGTGCGTAGCCATGATGACGGTGCCGCCAGCCTTCGCATGGTCACGCAGGGCGCGGGCGATGATGCGGCGGCTCTCCAGGTCAAGGCCCTTCGTGGGCTCGTCAAGCAGCAGCAGCTCGGGGCCGATCAGCAGCAGCTTTGCCAGCGCAAGCAGCTGGCGCTGTCCGCCCGAGAGGTCGTAGGGGTGGCGCGTCTCCAGGCCGTCCAGCCCCAAGCTCGCCGCGCGCTCCCGCGCCACGGTCTCGTCATATCCGCAGGCTGAAGCCCATTCCATCAGCTCGTCGCACACCGTCTCGGCAACCAGCAATGCTTTGGGATTCTGAGGCAGCAACGCCGCCGAGGCCGCTCCGCGCACCATGCGGCCGCGCTGCAGCTTGGCGGTCTTCGCCAGCACCGAGAGCATCGTCGACTTACCGCATCCGTTGCCGCCCACGATCGCATGCACCGCACCGGCCGAAAACGACGCATCGAGCCCACGCAACACCCAGCCGGACGCTCGATCGTAGCGAAACCAACCTTCCGACAGGGTGGTAGCCGACCCAGCGTGCATTTTTTGGAGTATTCTGCTTCCATCCGTGCGCGAGAAGGCTTCCAAGCCGTTCTCGAGCGACGTTTGCGCCACAAATTCGGACGATTTGTCCAATTC
>DBEZQF010000053.1:0-1167 GCA_048254795.1 Collinsella sp.
GGTCTTCTGATCTGCCATGGTAGTTCTCCTTTGGTTGTGCCCTAGGGCGTTTTTATTTCCTATGTGCGACTACTTCCAACGAAGCAGATAGCCACCTATATCCAGACCGGCGCCAAATCCAACCAAGGCGATGGTGTCGCCCGTGTGAAGTGCACCGGCGTTTGCCAGCCGGTCGAGGGCAAGCGGAATGCATGCGCTCGAAATGTTGCCGATCTCGCGCAGCGTTCGAACCACGCGCTCGTCTGGCACGCCCAGACGCCTGACCGCCTGACTCAGGATTCGTTCGTTAGCCTGATGGAATACAAAATGATCGATGTCCTCGACCGCGATACTCGCGTCGCAGGCGAGCTTGTTGACCGTGTCGCAGATGGCGTTGACGCCGAACTTGAACACGCGGCGGCCATTCATGAACAGCACGCTCGCGCTATCTGCGGAAGCCTTAAACGGCGAGGTACCGACCAGACCGGGAACGCGCAACGTCTCGACGTCGGGCGCCGTCGAAAGCTCAACGGCAAGGGGACTGTCTCCCCCAGCCTCAATCACTGCGGCGCCTGCCCCATCGCCAAAGAGCACACAGGTGGCACGGTCGGTCCAGTCGAGCGCGCGCGTCATCTGCTCGGCAGCAACGACAAGCACGCGCTCGGCGCGACCGCGGGCGATATAGCCCTCGGCGACATCGAGCGCAAATACGAAGCCGGCACAAGCCGCCGAGACATCGAAGGCAGGGCACGTCGCGCCTAGTCGCTCAGCAACGGCACACGCCTCAGCGGGAACAAGGTGGTCACCCGTCGTCGTCGAGCAGACGATCAGATCCAGCTGGCTCGCGTCGATTCCGGACACCTGGAGTGCCCGCTCACTCGCCGCTACGGCAAGGTCGTCAAGTGACTCGGTGGTGCAGACGTGGCGGCTCTTGATACCCGTGCGGGTAAAAATCCACTCATCCGAGGTATCGAGGAACTCAGACAGCTCGTCATTGGAAACACTGCGTTCAGGAAGCGCCGAGCCTGTTCCAAGAATCGTGAAACCCATCACTAACCTCCTTTGAGTTGTTGACGTGTTTACATCGACCAAGAGAGGATAACGCATTTCAGTCTTTGTTGACGTGTTAACATTAAATTGTCCAAATGCGACAAAGGCTTCACATTGTGTCTATCTCTCGACACCATT
>DBEZQF010000054.1:0-1642 GCA_048254795.1 Collinsella sp.
GACCTATCGAAACACATCTCCACCGTTCCTTCAACTGGGAAAACGGCGCCCCCGGACCCCAGGAGGGGCCGCGGGGGCGTTCAGCTAACTGCGGGAACGGCCTATCCGCTCAAAGTGTTCGGCTGAGATCGGAAATCAACCGAGTGCAGCGCGGGACGTCCCAGCAACTATTCGCCGCGGGGATGGGCTTGAGCCACGGCCCGCTTAAGCCGATCGGGCGTGAGATGCGTGTAGATCTGCGTCGTGGACAGACTCGCATGACCCAGCAGCTCTTGAACCGAGCGCAGGTCCGCACCGCCCTCGAGCAAGTCGGTCGCAAAGGTATGGCGCATCGCATGCGGCGCGATGTCGGGCGGAATGCCGGCGAGCGTCGCCAGCGTATGGAACCGCCGCCTGAGCATGGCGGCGCTCATGCGATTGCCGCGCGCCGATATAAGCAGCGGATGCGGCCCGGTAGCGGGGTCACGGCGCTTTGCCTGAGCGAGCAACTCCGGCCTCCCCTCCTCAATATAGAGACGCGTCACCTCGAGCGCACGACGATACAGAGGGACAATACGTTCTTTGCTCCCCTTGCCCCACAGGCGCAGCGTGCGTTCGGACCAAGCGATGGACTCCACATTGAGTGCTGCGAGCTCAGAGATACGAGCACCCGAGGCATAGAGCAGCTCGAGCATCGCCGCATCGCGCAGTCCCGCGGGCGTCGAGGTATCAGGCGTCTTGAGCAGCGCCTCGACCTGATGGGTCGTAAGGACGCCCGGCAGGTCACGCGGCAGCTTGGGCGATGCGATCGCCGAGGCCACATCGCCCTCGACAATCCCCTCGGCAGCCATCCAGCGATAGAGAGATCGGATAGCCGACAGGTGCGCCGCAAGCGTTCGGGGAGCCACCTGCTCACGCGAAAGCTCGGCAAGATAGCGACGAATGGTGCGCACGTCGGCAGCGAAAGCATCGATATCCTCGCGCTCGCACCAGGCAGCAAAGCGCTCCAACCGCGAGCCATAGGCCGTCACCGTGTTGGGAGAAAGACCCTCGACACGTGCGATGTAGGCGATAAACGAGTCGACGGTGTCGTACAGGTCACAGGCTATGACCGGTCGCCTCCAAACAGATCGGGTCGAGTGGCCAGATAGGCATCAAGGGCCTCGAGCGCACGGTCCGCATAGGCCTGGTAGCGGTCGCGCTTGCTGCGGCGCTTACCATCCTCGAGTGGCGGCACCAGGCCAAAGTTGACATGCATGGGCTGATAGCCCACGGTGGCAGGATCGGTCGCATAGCCCACGAGCGCACCCAGGGCGCCCACGCGCGGCAACTCGACGCCCGCAGCACCGATAGCCTCGGCATAGGTGTTGAGCGCCGCGAGCAGACCCGTCGCCACGGCTTCCATGTACCCCTCGGTGCCGGTGATCTGACCGGCCAGGCGCACGCCGGTACCGGGCACGGCAAAGGTGCCATCGAGCACGTGCGGGGCATCGACAAAGGTATTGCGGTGCATGACACCGTAGCGGAAGAACTCAGCGTTCTCCAGGCCCGGCACCATATGGAAGACGCGCTTCTGCTCGCCAAAGGTCAGGTTGGTCTGGAAGCCCACCAGGTTATAGGCGGTCTTCTCCTTGTTCTCGGCACGCAGCTGAATCGCCGCCCA